>JAZQFU010000319.1:0-8323 GCA_045539675.1 Clostridia bacterium
ACTTTTGGAAAAATCAATGATAATTTTAAAAAAAATCTAAAAATATAAAAAATCCCGCATATGCCGTCTCAGTATCTTATAATAACCTGCCTCAGCAGGTGGGTACCCTCTCATCCCTTTACTGTTTCTCCTGAAGCTGGCATAGCAGGCTATGGCAGGGAGCATACAAACCGTTCCGAAGTCAGGTTCCCTTAAATATTATATCGGTTAATATAATGATACGATAACGTGCATCGCAGGAAATCCGTCTGTTCGTATTATAGCATACCCGGAATGTAAATACAATATTAATTTAAAAAAAAGTCTTTTATTTTTTTCATTCCTGTGTTATAATATATAATACTTAATTTTGAGCTTGATTTACTTATGAAAAGGAGAATGGCAATGAATATAGAGAAATATTTCAAGATAGTGCTTTGCGCAGTTGTTATCTGTATTCTTATTGTTGCAGGATTCGGTCTTTCTTCATATATTTCGGAAAATCCTTCCGGACTTGACGAAAAATCCGAAAACGGGGATATCAATGTTTTGTTTATGGCAACAGATAAGGGTGGGCTTCTTACGGATACTATTATGCTTGCTTCCGTAAGCACGGAAAATAAGACTCTTAATATTCTTTCCATTCCCAGAGATACAAAGGTTAATATTTACGGAAGAACTGCCAAAATAAATTCAGCATACGGAGTAGGCAAAGAAGGGGAAAGGATTGAGCTTCCCAAAAAGCTGATTGAGGAAATAACAGGGCTTGAAATTAATTATTATGCGGTAGTTGATCCCGAGGTTGTTGTTCATATTGTGGATGCTGTAGGCGGAGTTGAAATTGACGTTCCGGAAAGAATGTATTACTGGGATCCCACTCAGAATCTTAAAATAGATCTTCAGCCCGGTCTTCAGGTTCTTGACGGAGATAAAGCCGAGCAGTATTTAAGATTCCGCTCCGGTTATCTTAATGCGGATTTGGGAAGAATTCAGGCTCAGCAGGCATTTGTTAAGGCTTTCATCGATCAGAAGTTCAAGTTAAAGTATATTACTAAGGTTAAGTCGATTTATGAAGCGGTAAAAGATAATGTTGATACCGATATTTCCGTTGGAGATATCGGCAAGTTTGCGCAGATTGCACTTAATTTCAGCGATTACGAAATAAATACCTATCAGCTTCCCGGTATCGGCGGCAATTATTTTACATATAACAGCGCCGAAACCGATAAGCTTGTTGAAGAGGTTTTCCTGCATCAGGGAAATGAAGAAGTTCCGGAGGAATAGTTATGTTTAATGCTTATGATATAAGAGGAGTATATAATAAAGATTTTAATAAAGAAACCGTATACAGAATCGGATTCTTTTTAAGAAAGCTTTTTGATGCAGATAAAATTGCGGTTTGCAGAGATGTGCGCCTGAGCTCAGATGAAATCTATTCCGAGCTTGCAAGAGGAATTATGGATTCCGGAGCGGATGTTTATAACTACGGAGTAACAACTACTCCTCAGAGTTATTATATTTCATACAATGAAGGTTATAAAACAACTGTTATGATTACTGCTTCTCATAACGGACCCGAATATAACGGCTTTAAAATTTCCGGCGAAAACGCCGTGCCTGTCGGTTTTGAAACAGGACTTTTAAAGCTTAAGGATTGGGTTGAAAACGGCGATATTACCGTCAGCGAAACTCCGGGAAAAGAGTTTTCTGCAGATAAAAACGAAGAGTATGCTTCATTTTTAAAAAGCAAGCTTAAAAAAAGTCTTAAGCTGAAGGCAATTGTTGATTGCTGCGGAGGCTCGGCTTCTCTTATTGCAAAAGATATATTCGGAAAAAAGGTAAGCTATATATATGATTCTCCGGACGGAAGCTTTAAGGAGCATAGTCCCAATCCAATGAAAAGCGAAGCAAGAAAAATGCTTGTTGCAAAGGTTAAGGAAGAAAAAGCCGATATTGGAGTAATTTTTGACGGTGATGCCGACAGAGTAATGTTTATAGATAATAAGGGAAGATTTGTTTCTCCCGACCTTATCATAAATCTTCTGGCATATTATCTTCTCGACGGTCAGACAAGAGAAAAGGTTATAATGGATGTCCGTTCTTCAAAATCGTGTGCATTTTATGTTCGTGAAATGGGTTCATCCGCGATTGTATGGAAGGTTGGTCATGCATTTGCCAAGAGAAGAATGCGTGAAGAAAACGCCCTCTTCGGCGGGGAGCTTGCAGGTCATTATTATTTCAGAGATTTCTTTTACTGCGACAGCGGAATTCTTGCCGCCATATACGTTCTCAATGCTGTTTCTGATTTGCTTAAGGAAGGAATCAGGCTCTCAGATATAATTGATGAGTTTACAATTTTCTCCCATTCCGGAGAGCTTAATTATTCCGTTAAGGATAAAGCTGCTGTTATGGAAAGAGTGAAGGAGCATTATTTAAAGGAAAATCATATGAAATTCTATGATTTCGACGGAATTCGCTTTGATTTTGATGAATGGTGGTTCTCACTTCGTTGCTCAAATACCGAGGATTATATCCGTCTTATAGTTGAAGCAGATACAAAGGATATTATGAAAAATAAAATTGATGAGCTTTCTTTGCTGATTAAGGAATAAAAATCGTATTTTCGTTCATAATAATACCGAAAACAGTCAGGAGGAATTATTATGGATAACATATCGCTGATTCTCGTTATTATCGGAGCTATTAACTGGGGTTCAATAGGAATCTTTGGCTTTGATATAGTGGGAGCTCTCTTCGGAGGGCAGGGAGCAATTCTTTCAAGAATAATTTTTACCGTTGTAGGCCTTGCAGGTCTCTGGGCAATTACAATTCTTTTCAAGGATAAGGTTCCCATGGATTCATCAGACGTAAGAAGAAACTGAATGAAAAAATAACCGATGCAGTTTTTGGCATCGGTTATTTTTTTATAAATTTAACAGTCTCATTGCATTTTTATAAAAAATGTTTTCGTATTCCGTATCGGTGAGCTTAAGCTCCATAACCCTGTTAAGCTCTTCTGAAGGCTTCCACATAGGAAAATCCGAGCCGAAAAGAATCCGCTCCGACCCGTATATTTTTATCAGCTCCTTCGCCCTGCGGCTTCCTGTATACATAATTGAGCTGGAGGTATCGAGATAGCAATTTTCGTTTTCAAGATATTCGATTGCAAGATCGGGAACAGACCATCCGCCGAAATGAGCTCCGATTACCGTGAGTCCGGGGAATTCATGAAGAAGATGCTTCAGTCTCCGGGGATGGGAAAAATCGTATCTGTAATCACCGCAATGAATAAGGAGTGCCAGTTTTCCCTGCATATAATCATAAAGCTCAAACATTCTTTCGTCATCCATATTGAAGCCCTGAGTATCAGGATGTATTTTTATTCCGTGAAGTCCCATGGAAATAAGCCGTTCTGCTTCCTGAACCTTGTTTTCATATTCATGATGAATGGTTCCGAAGGCGTGAAACTCAGGATTTTTAAGGGCTTCACCGTGAAGAAAATCATTTATTTTTTCAACGCTGGAGGCGGTGGTTGCAACCGAATGAACTAAATAGTCTGTTATCCCTGCAGATGAGCCGTTTGATTTAAGCGCTGCAGAGGTTCCTTCGCCATCCATTGAAATGTTATAGAATTTACAGATTCCCTCAACCGCCTTTGCGGCAATTTTTTCGGGATATATGTGTGCGTGACAGTCAAATATTCTCATTTTTTCTCTCCGTTTTTAACTCTCATTATTCTTAAACTGTTTGCTACTGCTATAAGCGCCGTTCCTACGTCTGCAACAACCGCCATCCACATAAAAGTCATTCCAAGTGCGGTGGCGATTAAAACTCCGGCTTTGACAAAAAGAATGAAAATAAGATTTTCTGCAACTATTCTTCTGGTTTTTGCGGATATGCTTATTGCATCGGTAAGGGGATAAAGGCTGTCTGTCATAATTACGGCATCCGATGCTTCAACTGCCGCATCGGAGCTTACTCCGCCAAGGGATATTCCGATATCCGATAACTTTAATGCAGGAGCATCGTTTATTCCGTCTCCGATAAAACCGACAACAGATTTTTTTGCTGATGCATTCTTTACAGCGTCAACCTTTTCGTGGGGAAGCAAGCCGTATCTGAATTCCTTTATAGAAAGCTTCTTCGCAATTCTTTCAGCACTTTGCCTGTTATCTCCGGTAAGCATATGGATTTTAATGCCTTTTTTACGCAGAGCCTTTACGGTCTTTTCCGCATCATCTCTCAGCTCGTCGGAAAATTCAATATAACCTGCAGGCTTTCCGTCATATGCTACGTAAATAACAGTATCCGATTCCGAAACATCAGGAACACTTATTCCGTTTTCTGAAAGAAGCTTAAGATTTCCGGCAAGAAGAAGCTTTCCGTTATAAAGCTGCTTTGTGCCGAAGCCTGCTTTTTCCGTGAATTCCCGTGTAAGCGTTTCATCAATTCCAATGGCAAAGTTCTTTTTTACCGCTAGCGCAAGGGGATGGTTTGAATATGCCTCGGCATAGCAAAGAAGCTTTGTCAGTTCATTTGAATCAAAGCCGTCAAATGCATTGATTTTTACGGGCGTAAAGGTTCCCTTTGTAAGCGTTCCGGTTTTATCGCAATATAATTTTTTCAAGGATGCAAGTGCTGAAATATGGCAGCTTCCTTTAACGAGAACTCCCTTTTTACTGCAGGCACCAATGGCGCATGAGAAGCTTAACGGAATTGAAAGAACGAGGGCGCAGGGGCAGGAAACCGTAAGAAATACCAGACCTCTGTATACCCAGGCTTCAAGAGTATCAAAACCCGTAAATACGGGTGGAATAAAAGCAATCAAAGCCGCTGCGGCAAGTATAACCGGGGTGTAAATTTTTGAAAAGGAAGTAACAAAATTTTCTGTTTTTGTCTTGTTTTCCGGTGTATCTTCCATTATTTTTAAGATTTTTGCAACGGTGGAATCCTCATAGCTTCCGGTAACTCTGATTTTCAGAACTCCGTCTCCGTTTACCGAGCCTGAAAGAACCTTTGAACCCGGGGTAAGGGCTTTGGGAAGGGCTTCTCCCGTGAGTGAGGCTTCGTTTGCTGAGCTTTCGCCCGAAATTACCTCTCCGTCTGCAGGAATGATTTCACCGGGTTTTACGAGAATGATATCTCCGGCACTAAGCTCTTTTGGTGCAATCTCTTTTTCGCCTTCATCTGTAATCAGAGTGGCGTGCCCGTCGGATAAGCTCATAAGCTCTTCAATTCTTTTTCTTGATGTATCCACAGCCTTATCCTGAAAAAATTCTCCGATGCTGTAGAAAAACATAACGGCAACGGCTTCAGGGTAGTCTCCTATGATGTATGCGCCGACGGAAGCAACAAACATAAGAAAGTTTTCATCAAGAAAGTGACCTGAAAAAAGATTCTTAAGGGCTGAGAAAATAACCTCATAGCCAATAAGGGTATAGGCAAATAAGAATAAATAAAGACTGTATGACTTTATTATAAACCCCAGGGCAAAGCAAAGAATTCCGATGCCCTTCATAATTAAATCTGTTTTTAAGTTTTCTTTTTCGTGTTCGTGAGAATGACCGTGACTATGAGAATGACCGTGATTGTGACTGTGTTCGTTATTGCATTTGTTACAGCTGCAGCTCATTTCAGACTTCCTTTCCGTGCATAATATGGGTAAGTCCCATATGGTATATTTTTGAAATGTGATTGTCGGCAAGAGAATAGAAAACCGTTTTTCCGTCCTTTCTTGCCGTTACTACGTCACTTTGTCTCAGAATTCTCAGCTGATGAGAAACTGCGGAGTGAGTCATTGAAAGTGTTTCAGCTATGTCACACACGCACATTTCTCCAAGACTGAGAACTGAAATAATCTTTATTCTTGTTGTGTCGCCGAAAACGTCAAAAATCTGCGCCAGACGGTATAAGAGATTCTCTTCCGGCATATTCTTTTTTGCATTTTCGACAGTATTTGTATGCATTTCGGTTTGCATGCAAATTTCTTCCACATAATCACCTCGTATGAATATTTGTTCATATATTAACATATTTTCTCATCTGTGTCAATTATAAAATAAGTGTAAATTATTGCTCTTTACGTGTTATTTTGTTGTTGCAAATTACTAATTGCTGTGTTATAATGTTTGTTGAATATTTGTGGGCGGAGGAGAAAATGAAGGTTTTGCAGATAAATTGTGTTTTCAGATACGGAAGCACGGGAAAAATCGTTGACGATTTGCATAACGGAATGCTGGAGAGAGGACATGAATCTGTTGTAATCTATGGCAGAGGTGTGAGATATAAAGAAAAAAACATACATAAGATTTCAACGGAAATCGGTGCAAAAATACATTCCTTGTGTTCTTTGCTTTTTGGAGTAAGATTTGGCTTTTCTCCCGTAGCAACGCATAAGGCTATCAGTATTATAAAAAAAGAAAAGCCTGATGTTGTTCACCTTCATTGTCTTAATGCTAATTTTATAAATGTATATAAGCTCATTGAATATCTAAAAAAGAATAATATAAAAACTGTTCTTACTCTCCATGCGGAAATTATGCATACCGCAGGTTGTGAGCATGCTATGGAGTGTGAAAAATGGAAAACGGAATGCTTTGATTGTCCGAAAATCCGGGGATTGATTTCAAAGTATTTCAGAGATGATGCAAAGTATTGCTTTAACAGAATGAAAAAAGCAATTCAGGGGTTTGATAATCTCACGGTCGTTGGAGTTTCTGAATGGCTTACCGAAAGAGCAAAAAAATCTCCCGTAATGCAAGGTGTTAAATTTGCAACCGTTCATAATGGGATTGATACTGAATCCTTCAGATATACCGATCCGGGAGCACTAAGAAAAAAACTTGGTATTCCTGATCATAAAAAAGTTATTCTCCATGTTACGCCGGATTTTAATCATCCCATAAAGGGAGGGAAATATGTATTAGAAATGGCAAAAAGGTTCCCCGGGCATCAATTTATTATTGTCGGATATAAAGTGGGGGATATGGATTTGCCTGATAACATAGTCACCATAGGTCATACGAAATCAAAAAAAGAACTGGCTGAATTTTATTCAATGGCTGATTTAACCCTGCTTACAAGTTGCAGAGAAACTTTTTCAATGGTTGTTGCGGAAAGCTTGTGTTGCGGGACGCCGGTGGTCGGTTTTGAAGCGGGTGCACCGGAGGAAATAGCCATACCGGAATACAGCAGTTTTACAGGGTTTGGTGATGAGGAAAAACTTGTGATCCAAATTGATACAATGCTTCTGATTGAATATGATAAGAAAGTGATTTCAAAAGAGGCAACCGGGAAGTACAGTAATAATAATATGGTGGAAGGATATATATCGCTATACAAAATGCAATGTTGGGAATAATATTAAGATGGTTGGAAAGCAGACGGAGTATATAGAGAATTGCGTCAGAAAGCCGTGTATAGTTTTTATCCGATAATACTAATTGTAAACATGGTATTCCCGATGCAGATGATGAAGCTTCAGCTTGTATATAATAATTAAGAAAACGAGGAAACTAGAATGGCGGAAAAAATAAGGATTCTGAGTCTGAATTATCTTCCGATGGCTTCGAGATGTCCTATTGGATACGTAACTGATAATCTTTTTTCAGATGAAAGATTCGATGTAACTGATTTTTATGTTGTGCCGGGTGATATTTATGACAAAAAGTTTAAATCACAACGTATAGTTGTTAATGATATAATAATAAAATTTGCTAAGAATTTTCAACATGCTGAAAATGCAGTAAAGAAAAAAGAGTGTAAAGGTAATAAATTTGTACGGTCAGTCAAATTTTTATTGAAGTTTATGCTTCCCGTTTATATAAGCAACGATGTTGACCGGACTATTCGCCGGATAAAACCTCACGTTATATACAGCTGTGGGTATGACATCAGAATATTAAAAGTTGCAAAAAAGATTTCAAAAAAATATGGTGTCCCGATATCAACACATACGTTAGATAATTGGTTTTCCGACAACAAATTTATTCGGTATTTTCAAAAGAGAATAATGAAGCAATGTATGAAAGACAGCGATATACACTTGAGTACAAGTCCTTCTATGAGTGATTTCCTGAAAAAGGAATTTTCAGTGAATAGTGTTTTTGTTGTTAATTGTTGCAAGGTGCCCGAACAATGTCCCGAAGTATCCATAAACGATAAAGATAAGGTTGTCTTGGGGTATTTGGGAAACCTCACACCAAATCGACATATAACTCTAAATAAGATAATAGAATCAATAAATGAATCTGATTTGCGGGATAGAGTAAAGCTTCGCATATACTCTCCTGAGCATCAGAGTAAGATGATAAACAAAATGGACTTCGTTGAAGTTCTTCCGTAT
>JAZQFU010000320.1:0-7235 GCA_045539675.1 Clostridia bacterium
AGTATCGGAATACCCACAGCGCGTCTGCAAAGCTCAAAGAGCATGACTATTCCCACAACGCCCATAATCATTGCCGTCATGTCCATCTGGATCATTGCCGCTTTTCTTGTTATAGCGTCAAAGTTCAGCGCATAATAGAAATAGGGTGTTGCCGCAACAATTGCAAGAATAAAGTCATATACGGGGATGTAGTTGAGTTTCTTGGACTGCTTCTTATATGTAGGATATATAAGGAAGCCGAGGAACATTACAACTCCGAGGAAAGAAGACATTCTTACCTGTTCGGGAAGAGTAAAAAATCTTGTTCCGAAACAGAACACCGCAAAGGCAATAAACAACACCTTTACAAGCAGTGCACGCCAGCCCGAAAAACGTCTTGTGTTTGACTCTCTGTCAAATTCCGCCATTAAGTCGTCGGCGTTTATGGGTGTTTCTTTGATTTCAATATTTTCTGACATTACTTCAATCAACCCTTTCCATTATGTCAAAAACCGTTGTTGTTACCTTATCGCAAAATATACATGTGCGTTTCTGCCGCACAAGTCTCTTAAGCTTATAGATTCCCCCTGAATTTCGAGTATGTGGTCAGAGACGGTACCCACAAGGTAGTCAACCCTCGGGAACACAATGTCAAATCCCGACACAACCATGTTTCCGTCCTCGTCAAATCCAAGCTTCTGTCCGTCCTCAATTTCTGTCTGAACGCCTGCGCCGAACGCCGAATAGATTGTTCTTGCCGCCACAATCTGTCCGTTCTCAACGCGAAAGACATCCTTTACGGGACTTTTGTTTACGGAATGTATAAACTCAACAGAAAATTCACTGCCCTCATCCCCCTCAAAGCTTGCAATTATCTCGTCGGTATCAGAGTAGCACAGGACAATTTTCTTATCTCCCTTGTCCTCACAGGAGTTTAAACACAACATCACAGCCGTAATCGCCAAAGCAATTACGGCTGCGATTGAATACTTTCTCATTACCTGATATTCTGTTATTATTCAGCAAGTTCGCCGATTTCCTTGTAGTACTTTGCAGCACCGGGATGGAGGGGTACTTCTGCGGGGATACCGTCGATAGCTGTTTCTGCGTTGAGTTCTGCGCCCTTAACGTGAGCAGCTGCGATAGCGTCCTTGTTTTCGAACATAGCCTTTGTGAGGTCATAAACTGACTTTTCGGGAAGATCCTTGTCAACGATGTATGTAGCCATAACTGCAACTGTCATAACATCTTCTTCCATGCCGTTGTATGGGCCTGCGGGAACAGCCTGCTGTGTATAGAAGCCGTACTTTTCCTTGAGGGAAGCAAACTTGTCATCTTCAACTGCAACAACTGTGATGTCTGTACCCATAGCAAGGTCTGTGATAGCTGTTGTAGGAATACCTGCTACGCAGAAGAATGCGTCGATCTTGCCGTCTCTGAGAGCATCTGCGGAAGGACCGAAGCCAAGGTTCTGCTTCTGGATGTCCTTGTCCATGTCGATGCCGTAAGCTTCGAGGATCTGCTTTGCATTGAATTCAACACCGCTGCCTGCGTCGCCGACGGATACACGCTTACCTGCAAGGTCAGCAACTGTCTCGATGCCGCTTTCCTTGGAAGCGATGATCTGGCAAAGTTCGGGATAAAGGATAGCCATAGCCTGGAAATCCTGTGTGTGTTCGCCTGTGAAGAGGTCTGTGCCTGTGTATGCATAGGACATAACGTCGTTCTGAACAACTGCCATGTCTACTTCACCGAGCTGGATGGACTGGATGTTAGCCTTGGATGCGCCTGTGGAAATAGCGTCAACCTTGATGCCTGTCTTTTCAGCAAGGATTGTACCCATAGCCATACCGTATGCATAGTATGTACCTGTGGGGCCGCCTGTTGCAAGAACGATCTTGTCAACTGTCTTTTCTTCGTTGTTTTCGAGATTTGCACCGGAAGCTGCAGGATCTGCAGGAGTACAAGCAGTAAGAGCAACTGCCATAACCATGAGGAGTGCAAGTACGAGACTTAATGTCTTCTTCATTTGAGTTACCTCCAAAAATTCTTATTTGAATAATTATATACTGTTGCATCAGGCCGTTCAGAAGCTGAATAAACATTTTTATTATCCTTTATAAGTCCCGTGCCGCCGCCGAATGCGAAGGAAGTCTCAACCGAATCTCTTTCGGTGGAAATCTCGTAGTAAACGGTATATTCCTTCTCTTCGGGAATTGCTCCCTTTCTTGCTACGGTTATAACCGTTTTCATATTTTCCGCATCGGTTTCAGCGTTTCTTATCTCAGAGCCTTTTTCCGCTTCTGCCGTAATTTCGGGGAAGCCGTCTTCTTCAGTCCAGCCGTAAGGAAGAATAACCTTATATTTCAGATTATCTTTATTAAATCCTTCCAGAAGCACTCCGTCGCTGAAAATACCTGAAAGATATGCTTCATATATGGGAACGGGATTTCCCAGGGAATAATTCTCTTCCCCATATTTAACATAGCTTCTTATATAGCCTTCCTTAAGGGAATTGGTAACATCTATAAGTTTAAGTCCGAATCTTCCTGCGGAATTCATCGCCTTCTCCGCCGGGAAAATTCTTGCTCCCGCACTTTTTTCGTTATCATTTTTATTCTTCGTATAAAGAAATCCGTAGCCGGAAATTTCATTTCCGTTATTACGGGTTGCTCTTGCAAATATGCTGAAGGCTCTGCTGTCTGTAAAATAATAGGGGAAGGTTTCGGTAACGGGAGCATCACTTCTTACGACATTTTCCGTAAAGAGAAGATTTTTTTCCTCTGCTTCCGTATTAAGCATCTTAAAGGAATAGCTTCCCGTTTTACCTTCAAAGCTTAAAACCGCTCCTCTTTCGGTAACCGTTGCCGTTTTAACCTCGCTTCCGCAGGTAATCTGCCAGGTTCCCGCCGAAAGATTGGAAATAAGGAAATCGTAATTTTCTTCGCCGCTTACGGTTATTTCAAAATCCGATGCGATTTTTTCGCTCTCCTTACCGAAGAAGCAAAGCTTGTTATTAATCTTCAGACCGTAAAGCTCATCTGTTTCCATAAGCTCTGCGGAATCGTATTTTATGTTTCCTGCTTCCGAAACGGTAAGCACGTTAAGGAAATAATCCTCGGTATTTGCGGCTTCAGGCGAAAGCTCGATTCTCCAGTTTCCGCTTTCATCGGCTGCTTCATTTTGGGGAGCAGCATTATAGTTTTTACCGTTAACGTAATATTCAAAGCCCTCTCCGCCTACCTTGGTTATGGTATGAGCCACGGGAAGAAGAGTCTGATTTATGAGGCTTCCCTCGTATCCGTTGTCTCCTCTTTCGATTACGGTAACATTTTCGTTAACCGAAGGCTCAGTCTGGGAATGAAGGAGCCAGCTTTTCTTAAAGGAAGCATCCGAAGACTTAACACGGTCAAAAACAACCACAGCACCGGGATTTCCTTCCTCCCCGAAATTAAGGAACATAAAGCTTCTTTCAAAAAGCTCAACCTTATCTGAATACCAGTCGGTTAAATCCGCCTTCTGATATGTATATGAGGGCTTATTCAAATCCTCACCTATATCTACCGAAATAACCTCTCCTGCTTTATTCAGGTCACCTGTATACTGCTCAACGGTAGCATTATGAGGGAAGGAGTGCTTTATTCTCTGCCCGCCGTCGTTTACAGAGCCTCTTCCGAATCCGGTTTCTTCCGGCTTGAATACAAGCATGGTATTGTGAGCAATTGTTCTCGTTGCATAGTTTATATTATGGTCGCTTCCGTAATTAAGATTTGAGGTTATATAGTTCCCCTCATCATCGTAGAAAGGTGCGCTCTGATAAATTCCGCTGTCTATGGCAAGAGGCCCTTTATAGTAAATTTCAAACTGCCCTGCATCAAGATGATTATGGCTTGCGCCCCAGGTTCTTTCGGGAAGCTTCATGGAAACCGCCATAACATCAGCATTTCTTCCTGTATCCCAGCCGGTTCTTACGGTCATAATTCCCGATTCATCCCCTGAATATACTGCAAGGGGAAGCTCGGTGTGTGATCTCATTTCCTGGTCGGGATTATTGAGAAGCAGATATGTTACGGGAGAAAAATCTCCGCCTGCCGAAAGCTTTGAAGGATCGGGCATCTGCTCATTGAAGAAGCCTTTAAGATAAGGATCATCAAAAAGATATGAGGCAAGGAAGCTCATTTCTGTTGTATCCATCACAGCATATACCCCGTCTTCGGGAGCAGTATTCCACATATCGCCGTCACGGAAGGTTGCGCCGTCGGGACGGGTTCTTATAATATGCTGATAAGCCATCAGCCTCTGATTTTCACTTAAAACATCTCCGTATCCGATGCCTTCAAGAAGAAGCTTCATATAAAGCTCAAAGCCATAACGGTAAACGCCGTAGTCATCTCCCATACGGTGGAAGGCTTCTCCTCTTTCATAATGGGAGTTTATGGCAGGCACATACTGATTGAAGATTCTTCCGCCAACCATATCGTATATCTCGGGGTATTCATCGTAAACCGCAATGGCAAGTGAAAACATATCCTTCATTATGGAATTTTCTCCGCCGTGACTGTTATTGAATACCGAAAGGTTAACGGGAGGCCATCCGCACTCAAGATTGGCAGCCTGTCTTACGCAACCCTCCATAAGTGCCTTTTTTCTTTCCGCCGTAAAGCATTTTGCATCATGACACCAGTCATATACGATTGAAGCCGCAACTATTGCAGTTCCCGTGCCTCTTATTTCCATAAGAGAGCCCGGAGGATTATACTTCAGAGTCTGCATATAATTGGTCATTATTGTTATTGCTTTATCTGCGTATTTTTCTGCAAGCTCCCTGTCTTCGGTTATAAGCCATCTTAAGGCATTGGCTTTGGCACATTCAAGGGCATTATAGTTATAGTTATTATAGCTGACATTCTGTTTTAAAAGTCCTGTTTCGTTTCTGTTGGCAAAGGTGATAACGCGGTTATAGACCGCCTTGTTTCCACCCTGAAAATGCTTCTTTGCATTTTCCAAGATTTCTGAATTAATAATCAGTCTGGGATGTGTATCTGCGGGAGGATAATATGCAGGCTTGGGATAAACATCCGAAAGTCCGTTGCTTTCGGAAAGCTCCTGACCTGTTCCCACAGGATAATAGAGAAGACTGTCTGTTACTATGAACTTATCAAAATAAAGACCAGGCTTATAGCTTGCAAAGGCAAGGGTATTCCATCCCTCGCAAAGCTCAATTTCACCGAGAAGCGCCCAGGCATATTCCTCTGTTTCAAAAGAAAACCACACGGTTTTAAAGGTATCAGCTTCGGTTGTATTTGCGTTTTCCACTTTATATTTGATTGAATCCTGACCTCTTGAGCGGATGAAAAGCTTATACTTTCCTTCCTTTTCAATGTATAAATCCTCGTAGCATAAGGGAAGCACCGAAGGCTCGTTAGTGCCTGACGCATTCTTCGCCTTCATCGCCCATCTGCCGGATGCACCCTTTGCCGAATCGTCAACACCTTCAAATCCGCCCAATACGTTTGCGGCGTTATAGCAGTCTTCCGCTTCTACGGCAACGAAAAAATCCTCCGTCTCTGCCAATGAAAGCACAGGAATAAAGCTTATTATAAGAGCTATTGATATGAAAGCACTGAAAAACCTTTTCATAGTATTTCTCCTTATATATAATTCTTAAAAAAGAAACCCTTTTCCTCTTTAAGAAGCATACATTTTATTGAATTTATTGCTCCTTCCGTCAGAGTGGAAGGCTCGCATCATTTTTCTTGGGGCTATAAAAAAATAAGTTTTTTATAGCCCCAATTTTCGGGGATAGGAAAAATTGATTCAGAATGGGCAAACTGAGCCGTGGCAAGCATTAAACTTGCCACGGGTGACCCGAAGCTGTATGCGTATACAGCGAGGGGCGAAGTTTGTTCATAGCAAGAAAAGTAATTAATTCAAGGAAAAATTGAATTTTCTTCAATTTTTCTACCTTATTCATACGGCATCTGAAGTAGAAACTTCAGTAAACATCTTATTTTATTCCTTTTCTTGCGGTCTGGACTATTTTTTCATCCCCAATTTTAATAATTATTTTGAATATCCTATAAAGCTCATATTGGGAGTATTGTATAATGCGAATTTAACCATATGTCTGTCCAGTACGGTTGCACTGCTGGGATTTACGTAGAATGCAACGGTAGGAGTCATATTTCCGGTTGAAATGCAATATCTTGCAAATTCGGAAATATCAAAGGTTGCAAAGCCGTTGGCTTCTACAACATATTTTGTTCCGTAAGCATTTGCTTCCTCAGATGCAGTTTCTCCGCATCCATACAAACCGAATTCGAGGAATTCAGTTGTGATAACGGGCTCATTCTCAAATGCAGAAATATTTCTTACATATGCCTTAAGCTCATCTGCTGCGGTCTGCGCTGCCACGTTAACCTCTGCAGTTGCATCTGCAGAAACGTCATATGCTCTTACTTTAGCAAGCTTTGCATCAAGGTCTGTCCAGTCAATTCCGGTTACGTCAAGAATTGAAACTGATGCACCTGTGCTTCCGCTGTTTGCCTTATCCCAGCAATATGCCTCACCGTCCATATCCAGAGTAATGGGCTTGGATAAGTCTGCTCCCTCGGTTATAAGGTAATTAAGGTCAAGCTGCATAAGTGCAACATTGGGGGCATAGCCTCCGTTTGCAACAGGAGTATTATAGAACTGAAGATACGGTCTTGTATCACTTAAGCCGGGAAGTCTTGTTGAAACCGCACCGGGTAAATACAGACAGTTTGCATCATTCGTTCCGGTAGTCTTTGAAGGATTTGCAGAGAAAAGGTTATTTCCCTTATTTGCTACTGCAGGGGAGTTCCAGCCCAAAGCCTTATAGGTCTGTGCGGATTCAGCCTCGGAAACAACGCTCTTAACTGTATAGGTTGCAACAGTTCCGTTATATGCGGTAACCTTAATTACGGTATCCTCATCGGGCATAGCCGCCTGCTCAATTTCAACCTTTGCCTTTTCATTTACGGTTGCTTCAACCATTGGAGCAAGGTCGGTTCCTGCAGGAAGGTATGCAGTATAGGTATTGGTTTTGGGATCAATGTATTTTACGTCTACTTCTATTCCGTTTATGCTGAGAGTATGAATTGAAGCATCCTTATAGGAATTAAGTGTTTCTTCATCAATTTCAGTTTCTGCACCGAACTTAAGGTAAGACATATTTCCGGTTCCCTGATAGTAAATAGAACCAATCTGTCTGTTCTGAACCGTTGAGCTGCAGG
>JAZQFU010000321.1:0-3150 GCA_045539675.1 Clostridia bacterium
GCAGAATGGATATGTTCAAGGAGCAGACCAAAGATACAGTACCCGAATATGATTTAAGATACGGATATCCCATTGGCGGCAAGGTTATTACTCTTCCCAAAATTTCAGGCGGAAGCGCTATAAAGGCAGGGGATACGAGTATGCTTGCAATGAAGCTCTGCGACTACCTCATCAGCGATTCGGGCGCACAGCTTATGACCATGGGAATTGAAGGCGTTACCTATAATCTCAATGAAGAAGGCTTCGCTGAATATGTTGGTTACGAAGGAAAAACCGGTATTGCAATAACCGAGCTCGAAGAAAAATTCGGAATGTTCATTTCCGGTCTTTATAAGAGATTCGACAGAAGAAGCACTTATTATAACTTCACCGAAAGAGAGCAGGAAGCTCAGGATATGATGTTAAATAAGGAAGGCGGCGGCTTCTGGCCCGAAGAACCTGTTCTTTCCTTCACTAAGGAAGAAAAGGAAATAACATCTTCGCTTCTTGCACCCTTCGGTAAAGCGGCAAGCGAATTTTCAACCAAATACGTTCTCGGCTCAGAAACCGGAGATGCGGCATGGGAAAAATGGCTTAAGCAGGCGGAAGACCTTGGAGCAACTAAGCTTATTGAGGTATATAATCAGGCTCAGGCAAGATATGATGCACTTTAATATTATTTGAAAAGAGAGCAAAACGATGCTTTAAGCATTGCTTTCCAAAAAATTCAGTCAGGGGGGATAAAACTGTGAATAAAAGAATGATTTCGTTAATACTGGGAATTTGCATCTTTTTTTCAGTCGGGGTGTTATCTCCCCGTGCCCTGAATACAGAAAGTATCATTTATTATGGCTTTGAGAGTGAAGGGGAGGGATGGGATTACTGGAGCGTAAGCGGAGCAAAGGCAACCTATCCCGTCAGCGAGGCTTCTTCAGAGGGAGAAAAGTCGCTTTTTCTTTACGATACCTCAAAGCTTGAAACTGCCGGAATAAAAAGCGGATATTTTTCCGTTTCCGGCGGAGAAACATATACTCTTCTTGCATCTGCATTTGTTATAAAATCCAAGGTGACAATGTATTTAAGATGCTATGATTCCGATAATATTCAGCTTGTTGACAATAACGTGACTTTTACAGGTAAATACTGGGAAGAAAAGGCAGTGAGCTATACCTTTCCCGATGATGCCGTAAAGGCTCAGGTAATAATCTGTACCACAGGTGTGGATATAGCAGGAATTTATCTTGACGATGTTTCGCTTGTTCGCGGAAGTGCCGGTGCAAGAGGAGTCATATCGGGAAAGGTTCCCGCGGAGCTTCCGGTTATAGAAGAGACCTATAGTGAAATTCCCATTATAGATGACGGATACGAAGAGGGTGAGCTTTTTTATTACAGAAGCTTTGAAGAAGGAATCGGAGACTGGGTAACTTACGTGGATTCATCTTCTTATAAAGTGGTTGAAGAAAATGCAACCCACGGCAGTCATTCTCTTTATATAAAAGATGCAAGCGCTTCATTGAGTGCAGGGGCAAAATCACAGCCCATATACGGAGCACAGGGAAATATATACACGGTTTATACAGATACCTTTATCCGAACAACGGGAATAGCTCTTTATGCAAGATTCTATGATAAGGATAATAAGCAGGTTGGTCAGCAGGGGCTCGGTTTTCCCGCACTCGGCTGGTCAACGGGAAGACTTTCTGTAACAGCACCCGAAAACACAGCTTCCTTCGTTATATTCTTTGCGGGAAATGTTGCAGGCTTCGGAGAGGCATACTTTGATAATATAAAAATATATAAGGGTAATGTGATAAAAAGGCCGGATGAATTTACTTATATCTCACCGGTTCAGAGCGCGCCCGTTTCTTCTCATATAATTGAGCCGGTAAATAACAGACTGTACTATAATTCCTATAACGAAATGGGAGATACTCTTTCAGATTTCTCCTATGCAGGCTATTACGGTGGGAAAATTGAGCTCCCCGTAACAGAAAAACTCCCCCTTTTTGAAACGCTTTCTCCCTCGGGTACCGAAGATGATACGGCGATGGTTCAAGCTGCAATAGACCGTGCATATGCGAAACATAAGGGCGAAGGTATGCAGGTTGTAAGGCTGAAGGCGGGAAAATACAATATCAATAAAAACGGCATAAAGCTCAAAAGCGGAATTCTTCTTTCCGGAGAAGGGCAGGGTCCGACCGGCACGGTTTTATATGCCAAGGATGCCGTTGATTATAATGTTATTCAGATTATCGGAGACTCTCCCGTAAAGAAGACTTCAGATATAAAAATAACTGATGAATATGTTAAATCGGGAAGCAGGATTATAACCGTTGAGAATACTTCGCAATTAAGTGAGGGAGACCGTATAGTTATTGTTCATCCTTCTACCGCAGAGTGGATTGAGGCGATGAGAATGAAGGATGTTCAGACTGTTTACGGAGATAAATTAAGCTGGCACGAAAATGAGATAAACACCAAGACCGAAAGAATTATCACGGAAATCAACGGAAACGAAATAACTCTCGATTACGGGGTTTTTATTCCTTATGAAAGAGCGTATGCGGAGAGCTATATTTATAAAATTGATGATTCGGGCAGAATTCACGATGCCGGAGTGGAAAACTTAAGGGTTCAGTCATACTTCAACGGTGATCCTCTTGATCTTAATCATGCCAGAATGGCAATATATACGCAGAAATCAAAAAATATTTTTATCAGAAATGTAACAGCGAAAAATATGTTCAACGGCGTATTCGGATGCAGAAACTATGCAACCGGAATAACCGTTCTGAACTGTACAAATATAGATCCGGTATCTACTGTAGTAGGAGGAAACCGATATCCCTTCTATGCAGATATTGATACTGAAAGTATTCTTTTTTCAGGATGCTATTCCTTTGACGGAAGGCATGATTATATGGCGGTAAAAGGAACCTCGGGGCCCGTTGTTTTCACCGATTGTATTGCTGATTCCTCCAATGCCTGCTCGGAAACCCATGCCGGCTTTGCAACGGGAGTGCTGTTTGATAATCTTTACCAGATTACCGATCGTTCAAAGGGGTATTTCGGATTTCCCAACCGGGGATATTACGGAACGACCTCCACTCAGGGCTGGAGTGCGGCAGGGTGTGTTGCATGGAACTGTCTTGCAAATTCAATTATAGTCCA
>JAZQFU010000322.1:0-10234 GCA_045539675.1 Clostridia bacterium
TTACCGTAGGAAACATCGTTTGCAGGGCATTTTGCAAATGATTTTGACGCACCGCTTCCGCCAATCCAGCTTCCTTCATTATTTGCTTCAAAATCAAGAGCAAATTCCTTTTTGAATACTCTGTAGGTATCATACTCTGCAGAAATCACGTTATCTAAGCCTGCTTTTGCAGTAAAGGTATATGTGCCGCCTTCGGGGGCAATTCCTTCAATAACCTCTCCGCCTGCGGTTACGCTTTTTACGGTATAGCCTTCGTTGGGAGTTATGGTGAAGGAAGCTTCTTTTCCTGCTGCGGTAATGATATCATTAATTACTATCTTTCCGCCTGCTGATTCCTCTGCAGTATACTGAGCAGTAATGTCATCAGAGGTAAGAGTATAATAACGAACGTCATCAATAAAACCGTATGCATCCTTGTTTGCGGTTCCGTAAGCTGAAATGCTCACATAATATCTCTGAAGATATTTTCCTCCGCCGAGAACCCGGTCTTCTGCTGCAAGCTTATTATCGATATATAAATCGTAGGTTCCGTTATCGTGATCAAAAATAAACTTATACTCCTGAAGAGTATCTCTTTTGATTACGTTTGCGAGTGATGTTGCGCCATTATATTTCTCAACATCCTTTGTATGGTTATAGGAGCTTGCATTCACTCCGGTTTTACCGGTTTCAAGCATATAGCTTGCATATGAGCCTTTAGTGGGAACACCTGCCGAAAAATCGGTTGTGGTTGCAAAGCCGCTTACGTTTACCTTAAGCTGTGCATTATCAGATAATGCCGCCTTGAAGGTAAGAGCGGTATGTCCGTTTCTTATTTCAAGACCCTTATCGCTGTTTGGTGCGCTGTTATAATCGGTATTGAACATATACACGTTTAAAGTAGCGTCCATTCCCTCCTGAGGTCTTACGAGAGTTCCGGTATTACCTTCCTCAAACTTATCCTCAGAGGTCATCGTGATATTTGCCGCAGCTGATGCCCAGGTGGAGAATACGGAGTTTGAAGGAAATTCTTCATTTGTTTCTACGATCCAGTGCTTCCAGCCATTTAAGGGAATAGCTGTTCCGTCGTATTCCGCTATCTTTTTAAATGCTCTGGGTTCGGGAAGCTTTTCAAATTCCGCCGTAACAACGGGATTATCGGTAGCTTTTGCAATAAAACTGTATGTGCCGCCTTCGGGAGCGATTCCTTCAATAACCTCTCCGCCTATAGTTACGTTTTTTACAATATAGCCCGAATCGGGAGTAACGGTATATGAAACCTGCTGATTTGCTTCTGTAATCTCATCGTTTATGACGATTTTTCCGCCTTCGGATTCTTCAACGGTATATGAATATGAGCCGTATTCTGCAGAAATAACATTATTCTCTCCCGGATTTGCAGTAAAGGTATAAGTACCGCCTTCGGGAGCAATTCCTTCCTGCACTTCTCCGCCAACGGTTACTTTAGTAACAACATAACCTTCATTTGGGGTTACTGTGTAGGAATATTCGTTTCCTGCCTGCTGAATGCCATAGGAAACGTCAATTTTTCCGTTTTCGCTGTCTTTAACATAATACTGAGAAATATTATCTTCATCTGAAATAATATACAACGCAAAATCATTGAAGAATGCATATGCCTCAACGCCTGCAGTCTTTGCCTTAGCACCATCTATATATGCAACCAGATTGAACATATATAAGTCATTTGAATATTCTAAGGAGCCTTCCTTATAAAACCTGTTATCTACATATATAACATAGCTATTGGTATCTTTATCAAAAATGACTTTATAGTCGGTAAGCTTTCCGCTTATAATTTTTTCTCCATCGGGAGCTATTTTGTTAAGTAAAGCGTTAGCACTTTTATCGCCATTTTCATTATAACCGTAAATATTTAAAGAAATAGATGCATATTGAGTTGTTGCAGCCTGAAAGCTGATTGCAAAGTCACCGGAAAGAAATTCCTGCCCTTTTTCACTGTTACGTTCATCATTTGAAGTATGGTCATTACGCAAAGTTGAATAAGAGATATTTGTTCCGTTAGCTTCTGCTTTTACAAGAATACCGGGATCTCCTGTTCCAAACTTATCTGTAACTTCCATAGTAGGGTTTTTGGCAGGATATGCATTAAAGCAGATACTATCTCCGAAATACTTATGTCCGGGAATGTTAAAATAACTCCACCCGGCAGCATTAGGTACTTTTTCGAACTCATAGCAAAGAAGTTCATCGAAAGTTCGTACATACCCTTCTTCTACTGCAGCTGCAGGGAAGATTGCCATTGACATTAAAATGCTGATTGCCAGAATTGTGCTTAAGATTTTTTTCATTTTGAAAAGCCTCCTTATTTTTATTCATCGAGCACAAAGTCCATAATGCCCGAATAATTTAAGCCATTGTTTTCAAGAAATCCGTTAACTGTTTTTTCATCAAGGATTCCTTTAACTGAATCCCAGTCAACCTTTATCGCTTCTCCTAAATTCGTCACCTCTCCGTAGACTGCATAGGGTATTAAATATATGAGAAGTGATTCATCTCCGGTTTTGTTTTTCAGTCTGAAGCCGAAGCTTCCCGAGTTATCTTCGGGATTGAATTTTGAAGATATTTTTTCAACATCCTCATCATCCGCTTTTGCATCAGGTCTTTTTGAAACAAGAATTCCGAATTCGTCGGGAGGGTGCCCGGCATAAACCTTTCCGAAATAATATATATCCTCTCCGTGGGTTATGATTCCCGGTTCGGAATGAATTTTAAGGGTTTCGGGATTAGTTTTAACCTCGGAAAAATAAACGTATAAAACCGAATTTTCCGAGAGAGGAGGAGTTTCCCAGCTCATTCCGTTGGGATTAATCTTAGTTTCTTCCTCTCCGTTAAAAATAATCCTGCTTAAAGCCCATCCCTTTTCGGGCGTAGCCGTTATCTGAACTCTGCTTCCGGCATAAACTGCGCTTTCATCGTATGATACCGAGCCTTTACCTCCGGTGAAAACGCTTACTGTTTTTTTCCGAGAACTATCTCCTCATACTCTGCATCGGTATAGAAATCGGTTCTTCCGGGCATTACGGTATTTGAAACATCATCGTGATAAACAGGCTCCGTATATACCCATGCGGTATTTGCATAATCCACCCAACCGATTCTTTCGGTGAATACCTCGTAATAAGCTCTTAAGGGAATATAGAATACTCCGTTTTTAACAATGGTGGGCTTTGACAGGGTGATTTTTTCACCGTTGAAATCCGCTTCGGCTGAATCAGCCTTAAGAATCATGGTTCGGGGCACTCTTTCCGGTTTTACGTTTCCGTCATCGCCCCAGTTATGCTTTTCAACAACGACCTTGCTTCCCATATCCGTTACCTTTGCATCATAGAGTGCAACGGTTTCCTTTAAGGGAACATATACGGTTCCGTTTTCCATAAATGCGGGATTTTCGTATTCTGCAGGTCTTCCGTTGATTCTTACGTTTAAATCGCCGTATTCAATGGGCGGAGTTCCGTTTATATAATAATTGAAGTAGCCCTTTTCATAATCCACATCAAGAAGATTGCTTTCATCCTGAAGCCACTTTATGGTCATTAAATCGTAATCGTATCCGGGAAGATCGCCTCTTACCATTTCGTAACCGAACTCATCACGGATGGTTTCAACCTTCATGGGAGCATAAAGCTTCAGATGACCGTCATCGTTGGCAGAAATATGGAATTCACCCTTTTCATAAGAGAAGCTATTGGGAATATCCGAGGCTATAAGAAGCTTTCCGTTTTTCTTAAGCTCGGTTCCGTTAATCAGCATAAAGGAATCATCCTTGAATACAGCCGCAGTTCCCTTAAAGCTTACATCTCCGTAGGATATCTCTTCTTTATTCATATCAAGACGCACATAAACCTTGTGGGTATCGCTTATAGAAATTTCCATACAATCAGCACTTTTCTTAACCTCAACCCGCTTATGAGGATCTTCCGCCTTCAGTATATCAAAGGTAGTTACCATTACCGTTTCGGGAACCTTTTCGGAATTGAAACGGACTCCGTAGTGATTTCGTTTCTTAAGGCTTGAGTTTGTGGGTCTTACCTCCTCGCCGCCAACGGTTAAGAATTTATCAAACTGCTGGGTGCTTGCCATTTTTGGATACTGCATGGTTGCAAAAAGCTTTGCCCTTCCTCTTGTTACCTCGGCAGTCTGCTTTGCATCATCAACCTCATATTTTGAATATCCCTGGAGATTGAATTCAAACTGCATTGGCTTTCCGCTTTTTGAAGCAAGCTCATCCACAACTATAACGTAGTCGGGCTTTAAGTATATAAGGTATCTGTTTGCCTTTGAAAATGCATTACTGTATGCCTGAACCGCATCTCCCGATGAAAGGTTAAAATCATCTCCGTGAAGGAAAGCAGTTATAACACCCTTTGAGTTGATATTTTTAAGACCGCCTCCGTATATCTGCCCGTTTCCGCCGTTATAGGTTATTGCGTTATGGGCATGGGTTCTGTTGGTATATTTGCTTGAATGAACACTTCCCGCATAGTCATAATATCCGTTATCGGTAGCAAGAGGCTCACCGTATGCATTTATGGTAAATGAATTCTGGTCGTTATGAGAATGGTTATAGGTTCCGTACCAGCTTGATTTAAAATGAACTCCTATTCTTCTGAAGTCGATTACATCCGAAAGCATTGCAACCCAGCCTAAATCACGGTCGATCCAGGTGGTTAAGTGATCTAAGGGCGGAACCGATTCGGTAGTATCGTTTAAGAAGTTCATAGAGAGGTAATCTCCTCTGTATGCCTCCGTACCTCTTGTTTCGGATGCCCATTTTGCCGCCGTATTACCGTTCATAAGAGATTCTGCCATCATTCCGTTTACTACCGTTGTATCTCTCATGGTGGGAATGTATGTTTCATCGCCGAAGGACTGGTGAGGCGCACCGTTGGGAGAGAAATAAAGATAATACTTATATTCGTTTCTTCCTGCCGCTCTCTCCTTCTTGGAGAAGCCGAAAGCAGTTTTATAAGCATAGTTTCTCATTGCCACGGTGCTGAAGCTTCCGTAGCTTCCGTAAGCAGTTCCGTTTGAATATCCGCCGTCTTCTCCGCCCCAAGCATTAATATTCATCTGAATGGGATAAAGCTCATCAAACCATTCGCTTGCATCCGGCAGATCGTGGAGAAGTGCAATTGAAATTGCATACATATAGTTTGCCGCAGTTCTTCCGTGAGAATCGTAGGGAAGCTCATCCAGAGGATACATTCTGACAAGCCGGTTGAACATAACCTGAGTTTTTTCCCTTATCATTTCCAGCGCGCTTACACGAAGATCGGCGGGGATAAGGTCGTAAAGCCAGTCAAACACAAGGGCGGAGTTATGGGCAATTGCTCTGTATACCTGGTCAAAGTTTGAGTAGGTTATTATATCATTGGGATCCCATGTGGTCATTTTTTCAAGAATCTCAAGAGCCTTATCTGCATATTTCTGCTCACCCGTGAGCTTATATACGAATGCAACCTTCTGCATCAGGTTGGGAAAATCTGCAACATAGTTAGCATATTTAGTGTGAACCGCATACCAGTCGGTGGAGGAGCTTACATAGGGAGGAAGCTCATCGGGAACTTCAAGGCTAAGCTTCTTATCCACATCTGCCTTTACGGATGCAAAGAAATCCGCACCGTTATTTTCCATTGCATATTTAAAGGATTCTATACCTTCATCGCTGAGCCACAGTCTGGGGTGAGAGGTGGGTATCATTTTTTTTGCTTCCTCAAGACCGGGACTAATGCATTCCCACGCCTGATTTGAAATACGGAATCTCTTCGGCTTTGTCCACTCCGTATATCCGTTATAATTCTTACCTCTTATTCTCCAGTACCATACTCCCGGTTTAAGAATATCCGGCGGAGTAACGGCGCTTATGGCGATATCGGTATATTCATAGGCAATTTCGGTCATTTCCGGTGATTTTGAAAGCTGAAGCTCATAGAGCTCTGCCATAGGAATTGCAGGCCACTGGAATGAGGGAGGATTCTGATTGGTAACATGCTTATCATAGGGCATCCATCTTACTGCAAGCCCTTCGTTTCCTTCCTCTTTGAAGTTTGAAACCTCAACAGAATCGAAGTCCTCACCCACAGCTATGGAAACGTTATCCAGATAAGCCTCCGAATAACCACCCGTATAGGTTGCCTTCTGGCAGTTTACAGTATAAAGTCCGGTTTCCCTGTCGAAATAGTACTTGTTTCCGGTTATGGTAAGATCCTCGCAAAGGGTTCTGCCGTTTACCTTAAATGTAAAAACGGATTCTTCTGTATTTACAGTAATGCTTATACGGTTCCACTCTTCAATATTATATGAACCGCCGGCTCCCGAAACTGCAGTCATTGAACCGGTTGCATGGTTATATATAGTTACATTTCCACCCGTAAGCACCGCAATGGTTGCCGAACCGTTGTTTCTGTCTGAAACCTGAATTGACATCGAGCCTGAATCAAAGGGCATTATATCAAATGCGAAGGTTACGATTCCCGCCCGGTCAGCAATCAAGGTCATATTTGCAGTACAATTGGAAGAGGTCCTTGAATCCGCAATCATCTTAAGTCCCTTGCTGAAGCTTCGGGGAGGAATACAGATATCAAAACGCGAACCGGACATTCCGCCAAATTTACACGAATAGCTTGAAACATCATTTTCGCCATCACCAACCTCTTGCTGCTCAAAATCGTTATAAACAACATATTCAACAGCAGATACGGTAAATGAGGGCAGCAGGGTAATAAGCATTGCCATACCAAGCATAAGAGAAATAATTCTTTTCATATATACCCTCCTTACTTATAATAAACAATATCCCAGAGCATATGGTTTGCAGTATGCACAAATACCATTCCGCCATCGGGAATATCGGTAGCGCTTACCTTCTTTAATATTCCCTTTTTGGTATCCATTTCATAAAAATGAGAACTTCCGATAACGTGATACGCTCTGTCCCATCTCTTATCGGAGATTCCGTCCACAGGCTTTTTGCAGTTAACGGTAAATACGCTGCTGTCTTTATATATAACCTCGCCGATCTGAGGGCATAAAATTGCATTGGCATAATTGATGCTTCCGGAAGGACACCAGTATCCGAAGGTGTTTTCATTATAACAGCTTAAAATTCTTATTCCGTTTATGAAGCCCTTTGAATCAGTTGCTGCCTGAATTACATCTCCCACCTTAAGGTCGGTAATTCCTTTTCCGTTTCCGTAGCTTGTGCTGAAATCCTTAAGCTCGAGGTTTTTCACTAAATAACTGACTTCCTTGCCTGATTTATATCCGGTAAACTTAAGACCGTGAGCACCCTCATCCTCCATATATACCTTCGAGATCTTTGAAATAACAAAGGCTCTTTCCGCGGTATAAACGCTGGCTGAACTCGTTGAAGAAGTATTTGAAATACGAAGCACTGCCGCTCCCACCTTATAAGACAAGGGAATATCATAAAGCTCTACGTTACTGTAGGTGCTCTCGCTCTTTAAATAGCCTCTGTTTTTATAATAAAAGGCTTCGTTATCTTCCGAATAGACGGGAGGAGCAATAAATACGGGGGTATCCGCGCTCATAAGGAAGCGGGCACCGAATACCTGAGCATTTCCGCCGTAATATAAAATTCCCTTGGTTATCATTTCGTTCGGGGTTTCGCCTTCGGGCGCCTGATAGGAGGAATCTACTCTGAAATCACGGGTAAATCTGTCGTCGTATTTATCTTTTCTTGAATCGTCAGGGGTAAAGGTATTATCCATAACGTCTTCCCAGGTTCTTATGAAGTTAACCTTTCCCTTAAGGTCGGTTTTATAACGGATAAGCTGCTGACAGCTTTTTTCCTCTCCGTCTGTTTCATAGGGAACGCCGTTTCTGAAAAGCTCCTCGCTTCTTAATATCTTTTCCGCAACGGTTTCCGCACCGCCGTTGAGAGTTATTCTTTCTGCTGCCTCCAGCACCTCAATTCCGCTTGAGGTAAGAAGCTTCAAAAGAAACTTTCCGTCATATTCGCTTCCCTGCCTGTGAATTTTTATGAGGTAAGCATATTTTTCATTCACAACGGCTCTGTTTCTTGCGGCAACCTCACCGAAAACGTTAACATAGAAGCTTCCGTAATCACCGAGATCAGGCTTGAAGTCTGCCTTTGCAGACATTGTATATTTCTTGTCGTCTATTGTTATATAGGAATAATTCTCGTTTTCTTCGAAGCCGGTAACCGTTCCGCTTACCACTACGCCGTCTGCATAGATTATTGCATAATCACCTTCTGCGGAGGAAATAACATTGATAACGGTTTTATCGTAAATATCATTGAAGGTTGCTTTTTCTCCGAAACGGTAAATCTGAAGATTATCTCCGTCGGGGAAGTTTATGACCGTTCCGTCTTCAAGAGTAAGGGATTTTTCCTCATATTTCACTCCGGCAACCACATATTCTTCATAAGACGTAACCTTAACAACCTCATAAGTTCCGTCTCTGTCGTTATCAATAAGGGTAAGATATCCCATTTTTATATCAATATTATCGAAACGGTAGCCGGGATAAGCCTTGAAGTTATAGATAACGTCGGCAGTTCCAGAGAACTTGTATTCCTTATCCTTTTTGCTCTCTTCTGCACAAATTACCTTAAAATCATCCACCTCGGTAATACTTCTTGCATCTATTGTTACCGTACGCACACTTTTGTTATCTTCATACCATACAATCTTGGCATCTTTATTCTTTGATTCGCTGTATGTATAAACGAAATCTATTTTCCTGCCCAGCATTTCATTGGTATCAAAGCCCTCTGCATTATAGATAACTCCGTCTATTTCAACAGAGTCTTCTCCGACGCCATTTAAAGGATCGGTAAGCGCCGTAAGCTCATTTGAAGCTACAATTCCCGTTTCTTCAAACATATCGAAAACGGTTTCAAGATAGCTTGCACCCTCAACGATTTCAATCTTATCCGGATTCCCCCAGCTTGTCTGAACAACCAGCTTGGTTGTGAGCACATTAAGTAAAAATGAAAGAGCCGCCTCGCCCTTAAGGGAGCCTTCGGCACTCACTCCGTCAGTAAGACCTGCTTTATTTGCAACTGCAAAATATCCGGTGGGATATCCGCCGTTTGCTTCCGCATAAATATCATATCCGAGAAGTCTTACGGCAACAGCAACCGCGTCACGCGCAAGCACCGGCTCATCGGGATAAAAAAGCCCGCTGCCTCCCCCGTTTATAAATCCCAGGTTTTCCATTATACCGATATATGAAAAATCTGAGGTCTTAGCTGAAACATCAGTAAAGGAGCCGTTATATTCCTTTTCTGCCCCTCCGTCAAGTCCGGCAACCTTCGAAAGATATTTCATAAGCCTGCCTCTTGTTACCTGAGTTTCCGAAGTAAATACTCCGTCCTTAGCTTCGTCAATAACCCCAAGAATTTCAAGAAGCTCGTATTTTCCCTCTACGACGCTTTCGCCTGTGGCTTCCTCCGAGGCAAACGAAGAAACTCCTGAAAGAAGGGTTATAATAAGAAAAAGACTTAAAATCCGTTTGTTTATCATTATGCATCATCCTTTCTGGTTTCAGCATAGCATACCAGGACCGGTGTTGTACATACAAAATAATATAAAACTTTAGATTTTTTAAATTCTTTGCCGCCTTGTTGACAATTCCGTAATTAATTGCTATAATGTGGATATATCACATAACAAAAGTCATTTTCTCACGGATAATTATGCCAATTACTTTAAAAAGGAGTCAAAACAACTTATCGTTTTTTAAAATGAAATTATGAATTCTTATGAAAATTTAAATTTATTTGCACCTCAGGATATAATAATAAATTCCGTTTACGCCGTTATGCAGGAGAAGGAAACAAAAAATTGGCGGGTTACACGTCCTATGAATGATTCCTGTATTCACTACATTCTTAAAGGAGAGTATCTTGCCAATCTTGACGGAGAAAGCTATCATATAAAGGAAAATGATATTCTTTACATTCCGAAAACATCCAATTACAAGGCGGACAGTATTTCCGAAGAAATGGAATATATTCATATATTCTTCAATTATGAACCCTTAACAGAAACCCCGGGTTACTTTGATACCGCCCATGTTTACAACCTTCCTTCAGCAAAAAAGCTTTTTCATAATGTAGTCTCGGAATATTCTTCCGCTTCACCAAAGCATAAAATCGTATGCCGTAAGCTTACATACGAAATACTGGAGCTTCTCCTTAACGAGGAACTCAGAAATAATA
>JAZQFU010000323.1:0-9170 GCA_045539675.1 Clostridia bacterium
TGGTGCGAGTGATGGGACTTGAACCCATACGCCAAAGACACACGCCCCTCAAACGTGCCTGTCTGCCGATTCCAGCACACTCGCATAATTTAAAGAAGATTTAAGGGATAGATCTTCTTTTATATTTTAACCGGCAAAGCCGGATAAAAGCAATTTCTTAAAGCTTGGGATTAACAATATTTCTCCAGTCAAGGTCGCCTCTTTCAAGACCCTTGATAAGAACCTCTGCAGTTGCAACATTGGTTGCGATAGGAATATTATGAATATCACAAAGCTTACATATTGAAGTCATTGCAGGCTCATGAACCTGAGCTGTTAAATGATCACTGAAGAAGAGAACCAGGTCGATTTCATTATAAGCGATTCTTGCACCGATCTGCTGATCACCGCCCTGAGGGCCTGCAAGAAACTTATGAACTGTCAGCTTAGTTGCATCCTCAATAATCCCACCTGTTGTACCGGTGGCAAACAAGGTATGGTTCTTAAGGATTGGCTTGTATGCTATGCAAAACTGCGCCATCAGTTCTTTTTTCATATCGTGAGCAATAAAAGCAATATTCATCAACAATTCCCCTTTATCACTTGCGCCTCTTGAAAAGACCTTTTCTTTTCATCTTCAATTCGGTTATGGGAACATTCTTTCCTTCAAGCCTTTTTGCGACGTTATAAAATTCTTCGCCTGCCGGTGAGTTGGAATCGTTAACAGCGAGAACATGACTTCGCTGACTCCTCAAAACCGCCTCATCTTCAAGAACTATTCCTATGGGCGAAACCCCAAGAATATCTGTTATTTCATCAATTGAAAGCATATGACCCTTTTTTATCATTTCGGGACGCACACGGTTTATCAGAAGCTTAACCTCGGTTACCTCACCGATTTCAAGAAGACTGATAACCTTATCTGCATCGCGAACAGAGGTCATTTCCGGCGTCACAACAACTATTGCCGCATCCGCCGCCATAACAGCCGATTTAAAGCCGTTATCTATTCCTGCGGGGCAGTCAAGTAAAATATAATCATATTGACTCTTTAAGCTTTCAAAAAGCTTTCTGAAATCATCCGGATTCAAATATTCCTTATCCGTGGACTGAGCAGCAGGTAAAAAATCCAGATGACCGAATTTTTCAAATCTGAAAACCGCTTTTTCGAAATCACACTTGCCTTCAATGACATCTATGATATCATAAACGATTATATCAGACATTCCCATGGCAATATCAAGATTTCTTAAACCGATATCTATATCTGCCATAAGAACCCTTTTGCCCATTGCCGCAAGAGCAACAGCAACATTTGAAACGGCAGCAGTCTTACCGACTCCGCCCTTGCCGGAAGTAACAACTAACGTTTTACCCATATCTTAGCTTTCCTTCCCACATATGAATGTATTATAACACATAATTAATGATTTGTAAAGACCAAATTTCAAAATTATTTAAAAAATTTCAACTCTTCCCTGCCGTCATCATACTCAGTAAAATTACTGCTGAAGTAATTTTCAATGATACTTCTGGCAACGGGAGCGGCACTTATACCGTGCGAGCCATGTTCAATAACGATTGCCATTGCAATCTGCGGATTCTCAAAGGGAGCAAAGGCAACAAAAATTCCCGTAGGAGACCCCTGCGATACCTCCGCAGTACCGGTCTTTCCTCCCACGCTCACATCAAAATCAGCAAAAACAGCCGCAGCCGTTCCGTCTTCGGTAACTGATTTCATACCGTTCATAACCGCCTTGTAGTTATCGGGCGAAATGCTGATATTATCAAGAAGATAAGGCTCGGTAACCTTAAGAATCTCTGAAGACGAATATTCCTTCACGTTCTTGATAAGATGGGGTTTATATCTTTTTCCGCCGTTCGCAAGAGTTGCCATATAATTCGCAAGCTGAATGGGAGTAAAAAGGTTTTTCGACTGACCTATCGCCGCCTGAATTGTATCACCGGGCCACCAGGTTTCTCCCAGCGTTTCTTCAACATACTTCGGATCTGCAACAAGGCCCTTTGCCTCTCCGGCAATTTCAATTCCCGTTAATTCACCGAAGCCAAGCTTTTTCGTATATTCGGTAAGCTTATCAATTCCCATAAGACGTCCTGTTTCATAGAAGAAGCAGTTACAGGAATTCTTGATTGCATTTTCAACATTCTGAATTCCGTGGCCCTCATGCTTCCAGCAATAGGGCATATAATCGGGAGCATAATACATATAACGTCCGTCACATTTCACGGTAGTTGACGTATTTATGGTTCCCGATTCAAGGCCTGCAATGGCGGTAACCATTTTATAGGTTGAACCCGGCTCATAGGTTCCCGAGATTGCTCTGTTCCACATAGGGTTCGACTTATTATTATAATTCTTTTCGTAATCCTCATTAAAGGTTCCCAGATTATATGAAGGATAAGATGCAATTGAAAGCACCTCACCGGAATGAATATCAAGAACCACCGCAGAGCCGCTTGTACAGTCCGCTCCTTCGTAACCGTTAAGCTCGTTTGCACTTGCTCTTATATTATCTATGGCATCTCCCAGCGCCTTTTCGGTTACCTTCTGAAGCTCCAGGTCTATTGTAAGTACCACGTCATTTCCCGGAACAGCCTCAATAGATGAAACGGTTGAAATAATGTGTCCGTTTTTATCCTCTTCGATATTATTGGTTCCGTCTTTTCCCCTCAGAGTGCTTTCACAGTATTTCTCAATACCTTCTTTTCCCACAATATCATTTATTGTATACCCTTTATCCTTCAGCTCCTGATATTCTTCGTAATATATTGCTCCCGTTCTGCCCAGTATATGAGAAGCAATTCCCGGAGCATTATATTCACGGAAATACTCAACTGCAATATTTACGCCCTCAAGAGTTTCATCAGTTTCCTTTACCTTGGTTACAACCTTCATATTCACGTCATCGGCAAACCTGTAGGAATTCTGCCTTGAGAAAAGCTTAAGCTCCATTCCCGCTCTGATTCCCGCAATTTTTCTCTTGGTCACATCGGGAAGCTTCGGATTGATTTCATATCTTTCATAAAGAAGCTTAAGAAGTGCTTCGGGATTTTTTGCTTCCTCTGCGGAGACAGATTCAAGAAAAGCCGTTGTTTTACTTTTTATTTCCTCTGCCGTTCCGTAATAGGTATATGAAAAAGGCTTTTCCATTGTAAGGGGAAGCTCATCGTTATAATCCTGACCTTCCAGCTCACAGATTTCAACGAGAGTTTTTATAATACTGTTAAGCTCCTCATCCGTCTGCCCGTTATCGCTTATTTTGACCGAATATCCGGTTCGGTTGGAGACCATAGGTCTTCCGTAGCGATCGAGAATTTCTCCTCTCGGTGCCTGCTGAGGCATGGTTTTTACCAGTCTTGTTGCGGTAATTTCTTTATATTCGGCACCGTGAATAACCTGCAGAATAAAAAGCCGTCCCACAAGCAGGAAGGCCATTATTCCCATTATTACATATATAACTGCAAATCTCTGCTGATATTCGGGAGATTTACGCGCCATATCAGGTGCCACCTTTCGTCAGATTCTCCACGCATTACTTTTTCTTCTGCGTCTTCGCGGACGGCATGAAACTTTTTTATATATAATGAAAACAACAATGCCGACTAACGTATTATATACAAACTCAATCAGCGAAATTCTTAAGAATATCCCTGCAAAATCACCTTCGCTCAGACCGAAGAATGCGGAAATAAGCAGACTGTAAAGAAGAAAGGAAAAAATAAGGAAGCATATTTCCACAAAGGTCATATTTTCAAAATACCTGTGATATATCTCTCCGAAGCAAAAGGAAAGCACCACAAATAAAAGTACGAATACACCGAAAATTCTTCCGCTCATATAATCGCAAAGTATTCCGAAAATCAGCGCATAGGTAAGATTTGATTCGCGGTTTTCAATAAGAGTACCGCACATTACGAGAATAAAAGCAATATTCGGCATAATTCCCGCAACCGAAAGCACGGGCGAAAGCTGAGACATTCCAACAGTAAGAAGGAAGAAGCTTATAAGCTTCAGAATATCATACCTTAAGGAGGTTTCATTCATTTTCTGCCCCTCCGGTTCTTTCGTAATCGGTTATTACAAAAACCTCATGAATTGTTTCAAAATTTTCAACGGGTCTTATTACCGCATACTGAGATTCGCTTCCGGAATATTCTTTTATTTCTTCAACTCTTCCGATGATTATTCCGGGCGGATAAATCTGCCCCATTCCCGAGGTTTCAATAATATCGCCCTTGATAAGCTTCATATCCCTTGAAACGTAATTCATTTTCATAAGACCGTCATTTAAAAGAGCGGTATCCCCCTCGGTCACGGCAAGACCCTGAGTTCTTGTTATCATACATCCCACGGAGCTGCCGCCGTCCAGAACGGTTCTTATTCTCGCAAAGCCTTTCCCCGCCTCAATAACGTAGCCTATTATTCCCGAAGAGCCTACAACCGGCATATTTAACTCAACGCCATCGGAGGTTCCTTTATTTATTAAAAAAGCGCTGTAATAATTGGAATTATCTTTTGAAACCACCTTTGCCGCCACCGTTGAAAATTCCGGCTTCTGCTCCCTGAAATCAAGCATTTTTCTTAAACGCTCATTTTCATACTCATAGGATTTCAGGGTGCTTATTTCCTGCTCAAGGGAAAGAACCTTCTCCTTCAGGGCACGGTTTTCGCTCATAAGAGCCTTTTTGTTTCCGAAATACTCAAAAAAGCCCGCAGTTTTTTCAGATACAAACCCGAAAAAGTTACTGACAGGCTCAACAACAAAACCCACAATTCCATCCAAACCGCGGGCATTATTACGGTTAATCGCGCTGAAATATACTGTTATCAGCGCGATTACCAATATTATTGCTGCAAAAATATACTTTTTGTTTTTTGAAAACAAGCTTCAACAACTCACTATCTGCGATTCTTTTTATCCATCTGCAGGGCTTTGAGCACGTCTATCTGTTCAAGAAGCATTCCTGCACCCTTTGCCACACAGTCAAGGGGATCTTCAGCAATATATACGGGAAGAAGGGTTCTTGCACTTAAAAGCTTATCAAGTCCTCTTAAGAAGGCTCCGCCGCCGGTGATGGTTATTCCTCTTATAACAATATCCGCCGAAAGCTCCGGAGGAGTGGTTTCAAGAGTGGATTTTACCGCATCAACAACAACCTCGATAGGCTCACTTAAGGCTTCTCTTATTTCATCTGCAGAAACAAGGATATTTCTGGGAAGACCGGTAAGGGAGTCTCTTCCTCGAACATCCATTACAGGCTCATCCTCGGAAAATCTGTATACCGAGCCGATATTTATCTTGATTTCTTCCGCCGTTCTTTCACCAATTAAAAGGTTATGCTTTCTCTTGATATATGAGGAAATAGCTTCGTCAAATGCATTTCCCGCAACTCTTACGGTTTTTGAGGTTACAATTGAACCCAGAGATATAACTGCGGCTTCACTGGTTCCGCCGCCGATATCGAGAACCATATTTCCCACAGGCTCAACGATAGACATTCCCGCACCTACTGCCGCAGCCATTGATTCCTCAACAAGATAAACCTCTTTGGCACCTGAATTAAGAACCGATTCCTCAACCGCCCTTCTTTCAACCTCGGTTACGCCCGCAGGAACGCAGGCAATAACACGGGGCTTGGTGAATGCTCCGGATTTAAGAACCTTTCTTAAAAATCTTCTTATCATTTCATATGTCATTTTATAATCGGAAATTACTCCATCCTTAAGAGGACGGATTGCAATTATACTGTCGGGGGTTTTACCAACCATTTCCTTGGCATCAAAGCCTACAGCATGAACCTCTTTACTGTATCTTGTTACAGCAACAACCGAGGGCTCTCTTAACACAATCCCCTTCCCTTTTACGTATATAAGGGTATTGGCTGTTCCCAGATCCATTCCGATATCTTTTCCAAAAAATGCCATTTATCCCATTCCTTTCAAATTAACACACATTTACATCTTTATATTATACCCGAGTTTTCTATATTTTTCAATAGGAAATTAATATTTTTATATTGAAAAAGCGACGCAAGTTTATAATTACGTCGCCTCACAGTTTCAGCTATTAAAGTACAAATTCAAATTCCATACCGTCCATTCTCACGGTATCGCCTTCCTTAACGCCCATTTCGTAAAGTCCGTCGATTATTCCGCTGCTCTTCAATGCACGCTGGAAATACTGCATTGATTCATAATCGGTAGGATTGGTATTATTCATAAGCTTGGCAATGAAAGGCCCTTCAACGGTAACAATACCGTCATCTGCCTTAAATATTTCGTAGGGCTTTTCCTTTCTTTCATCAAGCTCTTCACGATAAAGTGCATCTTCATCAAAAAGCTCTGCTTCGGGAATATCAGAAAGCCTCTGACCCGCATAGTAAAGAAGCTCGCGAACTCCCTCACCCGTTGCCGCAGAAATAACAAAAACCTTATAACCCTTATTTTCAAAGTAAGAAATAAGCTCGGAAAGCTCTTCCCTTTCAAAAATAAGGTCGGCTTTATTAAGGGCAATAATCTGCTCCTTTTCCGCAAGCTTTTTGCTGTAGCTTTTAAGCTCATTATTTATAATTTCGAAATCATCTGCGGGATTCCTTCCCTCGGAGCCTGCCGCATCAAGAACGTGAATGAGAAGTCTGGTTCTTTCAACGTGTCTTAAGAAATATATACCAAGCCCCGCACCGTCAGATGCTCCCTCGATAACTCCGGGAATATCTGCCATAACATAGTTAATATCCCCGTCAAGCTTAACCACGCCCAGATTTGGGGTTAAGGTTGTGAAATGATAATCTGCAATTTTGGGATTTGCTCTTGTGCCTGCCTTTAAGAGAGTGGATTTTCCCACGTTGGGAAATCCGCAAAGACCAACATCTGCAATGGATTTAAGCTCCAGTATTACTTCTCTTTCCTGCCCTTTGAAGCCCGGCTTTGCAAATTTTGGAATCTGCCTTGTGGGAGTTGCGAATCTTTTATTTCCGAAGCCGCCGTCTCCGCCTTTGGCAACAACGGCACTCTGACCCGGCTTTGAAAGATCGCAGAGAATAAGATTTGTGAGACAGTCATAAACAACCGTACCCACAGGAACCTTGATTATTAAATCCTCTGCATTTTTCCCCGATGAATTTGCACTTCTGCCCGGCTCTCCGTTTGGTGCAACATACTTTCTTTTATACTTGAAATCCATAAGGGTAGAAAGATTGGAATCGGCAACAAAAATAACGCTTCCGCCTCTTCCTCCGTCTCCGCCGTCGGGTCCGCCCGATGCAACGTATTTTTCACGGTGAAAGGAAACGCAACCGTCTCCGCCGTTTCCTGCCTTTATGAAAATTTTCGCTCTGTCTGTGAATAAACTCATAACGGTAAATACCTCCCTGAAAAGTATTTTCGGAATCACAGGAATAAAAACTGCAATTTCGAAAACACTTAACAAAAAAATGGGGGCATAACTGCCCCCATCAGGAATCCATTAAACAGCTTCGATTATACTAACCTGCTTCTTATCCTTGCCAAGTCTTTCGAACTTAACCTTTCCGTCAGTTAATGCGAAGAGAGTATCGTCGGATCCTCTGCCCACGTTTTTACCGGGGTGAATCTTTGTTCCTCTCTGTCTAACGAGAATGTTTCCGGCGAGAACGAACTGACCGTCTGCACGCTTTACGCCAAGACGCTTAGACTCACTGTCTCTGCCGTTCTTGGTGCTTCCCATTCCCTTTTTATGAGCAAAGAGCTGAAAATTAATCTTTAACATAATTTACCTCCTTATAGACTACCCGAAATCCTCACATACGAAGGGTATTCCTCCTGAAGCTGACTTAAAGTCAGATATGCTGTTTCGGTCAAAATGTTAAGCATCCGCATCATATCGCTTTCCGGATTACCTAAATCAAGCTTAAAATAACCGTCATCGACGCAAAGCTCGTAATCCTTATAGCCTATTACCTCATCTGCACCCAATGCAATTGACTGAATGACCGTTGAAGCTGCGGCACAAACGATATCGTAGCCCTCCGTGGCATAGCCCGAATGACCACTGACCTCAAGCTTTGAAATAAAACCCTGCGGATTTCTTGAAATTCTGATTTCAATCATAGCTTAACCTGAAATTTTTTCAATCTGAATCTTGGTGTAAGGCTGTCTGTGACCCTGTTTTTTTCTGTATCCCTTTTTGGGCTTCATCTTGAAAACAACGATCTTCTTATCCTTACCCTGCTTTAAAACCTTTGCTGAAACGCTTGCGCCGTTTACATAAGGAGCACCAACGTTAATTCCGTTTTCTCCGCCAACAGCGATAACCTTATCGATGGTTATAACGTCTTCTTCAGCAACTTCGAGCTTTTCGATAAAAATGATATCTCCTTCGGAAACCTTATACTGTTTTCCGCCGGTTTCGATGATTGCGTACATTCTGCAGCACCTCCCTTTCTTTTTAAGGACTCGCCCTCGAGGTAGCGCGGGCGCATTTAATAAACCTCTATGGCGCGGTTACCGTACAATTCTACTACAATCAACCGGATTTGTCAATGCTTTTTTCAAATTTTTCTTTAAATATGAAAAATTATACTATTCTGCCCCGTTCCACCTTAATATTTTTATCAAAATACGAAAGAAATTCCCGGCTATGGGTAACGGTCAACACGGTAACTCCACTATTAGTTATCTCTTTAAGAAGCCTCATTATCTCTGCGGCATTTTCCGGATCAAGGTTTCCCGTCGGCTCATCGGCTATGATTATTTTCGGAGAATTCACTATTGCTCTTGCAATGGCAACTCTCTGCCTCTGACCGCCGGACAGCTCTTTCGGTCTGTGCTTCAATCGGTTTTTAAGACCAACCGCTTCAAGGGCATTTTCCGCAAGCTTTCTTCTTTCCCTAAGAGGGCATCCCCCGATAATAAGAGGAAGCATCACATTTTCAAGTGACGTATAATCCTCAAGAAGATTAAAGCTCTGAAAAACAAAGCCTACGGTTTTATTTCTGAAAGAGGAAAGCTCTTTATCCTTCATTTTATATACATCTCTTCCGCCAATCTTAAGAGTTCCCTCCGAAGGTCTTAAAAGCCCTCCCAGGATATTTATCAGAGTTGACTTTCCGCTTCCCGATGCTCCGGTTATCCCCACAAACTCTCCTTTATGAATATTGAAGCTCACTCCCTTAAGGGCTTCTACCCTTTT
>JAZQFU010000324.1:0-3220 GCA_045539675.1 Clostridia bacterium
ACGATCCGACTTTAACGGTTATTCTTCAATTTACGGTGATTCCGTTGAAGACAGTGAAAGAGTTGTATTTGAAGAGTATTCCGATAAATCTCTTATCACAGCATTTTCAAACGGTCATAAAGTTGACGATTATCTCGGAATGAGAGTTAAAGCATACATAAGAAACAATATAGAAAGCGGAAGATATGAGCTTGTATATATTGCACCTCATAAAAGAACGAAGGTTACCGAGCTTGATGCAGGAAAGATTATCGGCTTCACCTCAGAATGCATAGAGTACGAAGAGGATGAAAATTCACCTGATTTTAAGAAATTTAATTTCGAGTCTATTGCGCCGAAAATTATATATAACGGTGCATTAATGGTAAGTGTTTCCCTTGCAGATATTATGCCGGAGGAAGGTTTTGTTAAGCTTATAGATAATGACGGCAATAATAAATATGATATTGTGGATATACTAAGCTTTAACTACTCCGACGGAGACTATAAGGCTACCTCAAGAAACATTATAGTTGACAGGGTTATTGCAGAAGAAGGTGAAGAATATGTTTCTTGTGCTTTCAATCCTCAGATGTCATTGAGAATTGACGATGACAGAGCAATTTATAAATTTAAAATGAGCGGAGAAATTGATTCATTATCTGAAATAGCACAGCTTGACGTAGTATCCGTAGCTGAATGTCCCGAAAAAATCGGTAACAAGACTCTTTATTATCTTGTGGCGGCAAGAAATGTTGTAAGCGGAACGGTAAGCAGTAAAACAGAAAACGGAATCAACCTTGCAGACGGAAGCACCTATGAGCTGTCAGACAGTATAACCGATATCAAGCCCACTTATATCACATTGATTGAATACGAAGACTGCAGGTTATATCTGAATGCTTTAGGTAAGATTGTTTATACTTCAGGTGCTGTTAAAGCAAAGAATTTTGCGTATCTTATAAACGCGGCTGAAAAAAATCAGGGTGATAAAACTGTATATGTAAAGCTTTTTACTGCTAAGGGAAGTGTGGAAAATATTCAGCTTAATTCAACGGTTAAAATTGACGGAAAAGTATGTTCAACCGCAGCTTCCCAGCTTGAAACACTTTATGCACGCTCCTCTGCGGCAGAAAAGCTTAACGGAGATACCGTAACCTCAAGACCGGTATTATATAAGGTAAACTCCAATGGATATATATATGAAATAGATACCGATACTCCCAACTATGACTGTGAGGGCGAAATTGATAAGAGTCATCTTAATCAGACATCTATTCCTTATACATCCATAGACCTTATGAATCCCGATACTCTCAATGCAGCATGGAGAAATCCGGCTTATGAAAGAATGAGCGGAACATACCGCTCTATGAACGGTAAGTTTTTCCTTACTATGGATACGGTGATACTGGCAGTTCCGGAAATAGATACATACGGACTGGAAGATGCCCGTAATCTTGCTGCTATGGAGTATACAAGAAGCAATGCATTTGTTCTTGAAAAAATAAAAGCATATGAGCTTGATAATACGGATGAAAATTATAAAGTAATTAGAGCAAATCAGCTTGTTTCATTGGGAAAATATGATATTCAGGCCTACAATGTTGATCCCGATACCGGTATTGCTGAGTTTGCCGTTATCCGTGGTGTTTACGAAAGTGCAGTTGAAGAAATTGCATTATCCACACCGATGCTTGTTTTCTTAAGAAAAGCAGTAGTTTACGATGAAGCAACTCAGGAAAATATAACCAGAATATATTATTCCAATGCGGGTACAACGGAATATGCAGATGTTAATACTTCGGAATGCTTCTTTGCATACAGAGACCTTATTGAGGGCGTTACCGCAGAGAAAAGCTTATTTGGTTCGGCAGTTTCTCCGCTTCGTGAAGGAGATATTATAAGGGTTAAAAAGAGTGCCGACAATAAGCTTACGCATCTTGAAAGAGTTATATCTCTTGCAGATGATCCCAAAAACCTGCATTCTCTGATTTTGTATCCGGGGGTTTCTGCAAACAGGTATACAAACTTAGCCTACGGAAGCTCACTTGCTCCGTATGATTATAATAATTATTCTATCTATACCGACTATTCCTACGGTATACTTGTAACCTATGTTGAACAAATTAAGAACGGTGTTGCCAAGGTTGTAGTTAATAACGATTATACGGGCTTTGTTTACAATCTGCTTGAAGATGACAGAAAGTCTGTAAAAGAAGGCAACCCGTACTTCTACTTAAACGTAGCAGGAAAAAATGCAACTGTTGTTACTATCTCTGAAGACGGTAAGACTGTAAAGGTTGAAAAAGGTACTCCGGATGATATCAGAGTTCTTCAGGAATCGGATTACAAGCTTAGTGAAACCAGTCTTGTGATTTGTAACTTCCAGAGATTTAACGCGGAAGCAATAATAGTAATCAACGGAATAGAAAATATTAGGTAAGGGTGAATAATAATGAAGAAAATATTTGCTGTAGCTTTAATCGTTGCTTTTGTAATGTCTTCCTTCAGCGTGATTTCCTTCGCTTCTGATTATCAGGGGCATTGGGCAGAGGATGTTATAAATAAATTTATTGAAGATAAAATCATTTCCGGCAATGAAAGCGGAAATATCAATCCTGATGTTAATATCTTAAGAAGTGAATTTGTTAAAATAATCAACAGATACTTTAAGTATACTGATAAAGCAGATACCAATTTCATTGATGTCAGTGCTGAAAAATGGTATGCGGATGAATTTCTGATTGCCAAAAAAGCCGGCTACATATCAGGCGATCAGAACGGTAATGCAAATCCTGAAGCTCCCGTTACAAGAGCAGAGGTATGCGTTATTCTTTCAAGAATTTTAAACCTTTCAGATACGGAAAATGTATTGCCTGAGGGAGAAGTAATTCCTGACTGGGCAAAGAAAGCGGTTAATTCAGTATTTAAAGCAGGATATATTAAAGGTTATGAAGACGGAAGCTTAAAAGTTTATGCCAATATAACAAGAGCCGAAGCTATAAGTCTTACATCCCGTTGCAAAGTCGGCAATATTCCTTTTTCGGAAAGTAAGCCTGTAAATAACAACGGTAATATAACCGGTATGGGCTCCGGAAGCAGCTCCTCCGGCGGAAGCTTCGGCGGTGGCGGTGGCGGAGGGTCTTCTGCTCCCGTCGGCAATACCAAAGCAAGAATCGATATAAGAAATTTCGATAAAGAAACCTATCAGCTTGATTTGAAGGCTTATTATGTTGAT
>JAZQFU010000325.1:0-11437 GCA_045539675.1 Clostridia bacterium
CATTTCCGAAGAAGAGCTGGAGGCTCATTTCCCAAATATCGTAAAGCATTGCAGGGATAATAATTATGATGTTACCAGCGAATGTATTCCCGTTGTTCCCGCCCAGCATTATTTTATGGGAGGAATAAAGGTGAATCATGAAAGTAAAACTTCTATGGAAGGGCTTTATGCAATCGGTGAAACCGCCTGCAACGGTGTTCACGGAAGAAACCGTCTGGCAAGTAATTCTCTTCTTGAAAGCCTTGTTTTTGCCAAAAGGGCGGCAGTAGATATGATGGAAAATCCAAGGGAAAAGAAAGAGCTACCTCCCGTTGATTTTTCGGCTTATAAAGACAGAGAAAAGCTTGAAGCGGAATATAAAAAGCTTGTTCTTGATGAAATAAAGAAAAAAAGTAAGGAGTAAATGATATGTTTGATAATGCAACCTTAAAATTAAAGGTAGATCCTCTCATTTTAAGTGCTCTTGATGAGGATATAACCAGCGAAGATGTTTCTACCAACAGCGTAATGCCTTGCCGTACTGAGGGTGAGGTGGAGCTTATCTGTAAGCAGGACGGTGTTTTATGCGGAATTCAGGTTTTTGAAAGAGTATTTACTCTCATAGATGAAACCACCGTGGCTGAGTTTTATAAAAAAGACGGCGACGAAATAAAAAAAGGCGAGCTTATTGCAAAAATAAGAGGCGATATAAGAGTTCTTCTTTCGGGAGAAAGAACCGCTCTTAACTATCTGCAGAGAATGAGCGGTGTTGCTACCTATACAAGAAAGGTTGCAAGCCTGCTTGAAGGCACAAAAACAACCCTTCTGGATACCAGAAAAACAACTCCGAATAACCGTATTTTTGAAAAGTATTCCGTTCGCGTGGGCGGTGGTTCAAATCACCGTTATAACCTTTCCGACGGCGTGCTTCTTAAGGATAATCATATAGGTGCCGCAGGCGGTGTGAAAAAGGCAGTTGAAATGGCAAAGGCTTATGCACCCTTCGTACGTAAAATTGAGATAGAGGTTGAAAATCTTGAAATGGTAAAGGAAGCGGTTTCGGCAGGGGCTCACATTATAATGCTTGATAATATGACTCATGAAGAAATAAAAGAAGCTATGGAATATATTGACGGAAGAGCTGAGGTTGAGGTTTCCGGAAACGTTACCCGTGAAAATATTGCTTCTCTTACCGATCTCGGTGTTGACTATATTTCAAGCGGCGCTCTCACTCATTCAGCCCCCATACTGGATCTCTCCTTAAAAAATCTTCATGCAATATAAAATCCGTAAAGGAGAAGCTATATGAAGCAGGATGAAAGAAGAAAAGGTATTATTAAGATACTTGAAGAAGCAGATTCTCCCGTTTCTGCAGGAAGACTGGCAGAAGCTTTCAACGTAAGCCGGCAGATAATAGTTAAAGATATTGCAGCATTAAGAGAAGCGGGTGAGTGTATAACCGCCCGTTCCAGAGGATACATTCTTGAAAACAGAAATCCGAAAAGAGTATTCAAGGTAATCCATTCCGATGAGGAAGTGGAAAAAGAGCTTACTCTTATTGTTGATATGGGCGGAATTGTTGAAGATGTTTTTGTCTGCCATAAATTTTATAACAGAGTAAGCGCCAGAATGGAAATAAAAACAAGAAGCGATGTCAAGGCTTTTCTTTCAGATATCGCAAAAGGAAAATCAAGTCTTTTAAAGAATATAACCTCGGATTATCACTATCATACCGTATCGGCAGAAAGTGAAGAAATTCTTGATTTCATCGGTGAAAAGCTTAAAAGCGAAGGCTTTCTTGCACCGCTTACGAAATTTGAACCCGAAGAGCTGAAAGGAAAAGTGATGTAAATGCGTGAAATTGAATCATCGGTAATCACAAATACCATTGCCGGACTTTGTATTGAGGCAAACTGTCATTTAACCGAAGATATTAAAGAATGTATCGTAAATAAGAGAAATGAAGAGCCCTCGGAAATGGCGGCAGAGATTCTTGAAAGAATAATAGAGAATTATAAAATTGCAGATGAAAGAAGCGTACCTGTATGTCAGGATACGGGTGCGGCTTGCGTATTCTTGAAAATCGGTCAGGATGTGCATATAAACGGAAATCTTGAGCAGGCAATAAACGAAGGCGTAAGAAGGGGATACCGTGACGGATATTTAAGAAAGAGTATTGTCCGTGATCCTGTTTTTCGTGAAAATACAGGCGATAACACTCCTGCAATGATTTATTATGAAATTGTTCCGGGAGAACAACTTGAAATTACTGTTGCTCCCAAGGGCTTCGGCAGCGAGAATATGAGTAAGATTGCAATGTTAAAGCCATCGGACGGACTTGAGGGAATAAAGAATTTTGTTATTAAAACCGTGGAAGAAGCGGGGCCTAATCCCTGTCCGCCAATAGTAGTGGGTGTGGGAATCGGAGGAACCTTTGATAAGGCGGCTTACCTGGCAAAAAAAGCTCTGCTCCGTCCTGTAAACGAAAGAAACAGCGAAGAATTCTATGCAAATCTTGAAGAGGAGCTTCTTGAAAAAATCAATGCCCTCGGAATAGGGCCTCAGGGCTTTGGCGGAAAAACAACTGCGCTTGCCGTAAATATAGAGAAGTTTCCCACTCATATAGCAGGCCTTCCTGTAGCGGTAAATATTAACTGTCACGTTACAAGGCATAAAACGGAGGTGCTGTAATGGCTTTGAAAATAAATGCTCCCATGACGAGAGAAGAGGCAAGAAAACTTAAAGCAGGAGAAAGCTGTCTGATTTCCGGGGTTATATATACGGCAAGAGACGCGGCTCATAAGCGGTTATGCGAGCTTGCCGCAAAGGGAGAAAAGCTTCCCTTTGACGTGGAAAATTCAATTGTTTATTTTGTAGGGCCTACCCCTGCAAAAGAAGGTCAGGTTATCGGCTCTGCAGGGCCTACAACCGCTTACCGTATGGATGCATACAGCCCTACGCTTATATCTTTAGGTCAGACCGGAATGATAGGAAAGGGTAAACGCTCTGATGAGGTTGTGAACGCAATGAAGAAGCATGGAGCGGTATATTTCGGAGCAATAGGAGGATGCGGGGCACTCCTTTCAGACTGTATAAAAAAATGCGAGATAATTGCCTATGAAGACCTTGGAGCAGAGGCGATAAGAAGACTTGAGGTTGAGGATTTCCCGGTTGTTGTTATTATAGACAGCGAGGGCAATAATCTTTATGAAACCGGCAGAAGGGAATATCTTGAAGGCCTTAAATAAAAATTTTAAAAAAATGTTGACAAATAAATAAACGTATGATAAAATACTATCCAAATTAAACGCTGTGATGCGGAATAGTAAGCAGAAGACTTTCGCCTTGAGAGAGATGCCGTTTGGTGCGAGGCATCGGGAAAGCTCTGAAGAACTCACCGCGGAGCGGCTGCCGTGAAAGTAAAGTAGGGGCAGACGGGAACTCCCGTAACAGAGTTAAGATGTGTTAGCATCGGAGGGCGTCCTTTAAGGATGAAAAAGAGTGGTACCGCGGAAACATAAAATGATTTTAACGTTTTCGTCTCTTTGATTCAACGAGAGACGGAAACGTTTTTTTGTTGAAAAAAAAGTATATCTTATATATTTGAAAGGGGTTCTTAAAATGAACAGAATAAGCATCACAGATGTAACGCTTAAAAAGCTTTCCGCTGAACGTGAGGTTTCTCTTTTATTCCGTGAAAAAACTGCTATTGCCGCTTGTGCAGATGCACTTGGAGCAGATGCAGTTGAGCTTGCAGGAGTGAAAAATCCACGCGAAGATGCAATTATAGGAAAAACCATAGCCCAGAATATAGAAAATGCAGTCCTTGCAATTCCCGCAGGTATTACTGCTGAATCTGTTGCAGAAGCATGGGAATGTATAAAGGACGCAGGAAATCCCCGACTTCAGATTGAAGTACCCGTATCTACCGTTCAGATGGAATATATCTATCATATGAAATCCGATAAGATGCTTGTTAAAATCGGAGAGCTTGTGAAAGAAGCAAAAAAGCTTTGTGAGGATGTTGAGTTTTCTGCTCTTGATGCCACGCGTGCCGATGAGGAGTTCCTTATGGCGGCAATTAAGGAAGCTGCAGCTTCCGGTGCAGGAATAATCACTCTCTGCGATGATGCAGGAGCATCTCTTCCCGAAGAAATTGCTGAAATGGTTAAAAAAGCCGGTGCATTATGTGATGCAAAAATCTATGTTCAGGTTTCTGATAAAATCGGTATGGGCGTTGCATCTGCAATTGCGGCAATCGGTGCAGGTGCAGACGGAATAAAATGCGCCATGACCGGTAAGGATGTTCTTCTTGCAGGCGAGCTTTCAGATGCCATAAATGCCTGCTCATCAAGAATAGGAGCTGAAATAAAGCTTGATAAGACCAAGATTCATACCGGCGTTGATGAAATGCTTGCAACTATTAACCACGAGGTTTATGAGAACGAAAATGCAGTAAGCGAAAAGAAAAAGATTCTTATTGATTCAGACAGCACCATTGCTCAGGTTACTCAGGCTGTTCAGCTTCTGGGTTATGAGCTTTCAGATGAGGATTACGGCAACGTATATAAATCAGCTATGCAGATTTGTGAAAAGAAGGGTGCGGTAGGATATAAAGAGCTTGAAGCTCTTGTTGCAACCTCTGCTATGCAGGCACCGTCCACCTATCATCTTGAAAGCTATACAACCAACTGCGGAAATCTTACAGGCTCAATGTCGCAGGTTACTCTTAAATGCAACGGAGAAATTATCAGCGGCGTAAGCACCGGAGACGGTGCGGTGGATTCCGCTTTCCGTGCAATTGAGCAATGTATCGGTCATCATTATGAGCTTGATGCATTCCAGATTCAGGCAGTAACAGAAGGAAAGGACGCGCTTGGCTCAGCTCTCGTAAGACTTCGCAACAACGGAAAGCTTTATTCGGGCAATGGTATTTCAACGGATATTGTTGCCGCAAGCATAAGAGCATATATCAATGCGCTCAATAAGATAGTATTTGAGGAGGCATAAAATGAAGATTGTATTTTCAACCAAAAACGTAAGCCGCGGGTCATTTCTGGATACCTGCCGTTATGCTTACGATTACGGTTTCTCCGGGTTTGAAATATACGATGCCGTAAAGGAACGCATTCAGCATCATGACAGTATTTTAAGGCGTGACCGTACCTCGGATGCAAAGAGAAAGCTTATTAACCGTAATCTTACGATTCCTGCATTAAGAATGCCGGATCCCGTAGAAAGTGAAAAAACTACAGCAGAGCTTATCCTTAAGTATGTGGATTTGGCGGCGAATGCGGGAATTGAAAACGTTATTTTAAGAGTTGAAGAGGAAACCTCTTTTGATATCCTTGGTGAAAAATTAAGCGATGCAATAAAGAAAGCCGAAAAAAATGATGTGGCAATACTTTTTGAAACGGTCGGATTCCTTTCCGAAACAGAAAATATGCTGGATATAATCAATTATTTTTCTTCGGCGGCAATCGGTGCATCATGGAATGTGAGAGGAACCTGCTTCGGTGCGGAAGAAACTGCGGAGGCAACCATAAAAACTCTGGGAGCATATATAAAATATGTTCGTCTCGGTGATATGAAAGACGGAAAAACCGTTCTCATAGGAGAAGGGGAGCTTCCCGTTGCAAATCTTATTAATGCACTTTCTTCCCTTAATTTTGAAGGCTTTATCTGTGCCGCATGGAATGAAGATATAAACGATGCAGATATAGTTCTCACTCACTTTGCAAATTATATTTCATCTCTTAAGAGAGATAATAAAAAGCTGAAAAAAGGGTATTTCAACAGAGCGAAAACCGGAACCTTTGTATGGAAGAAATACGATGTTATAGATGCAACCTTTTCAGATGTTCTCGATACTATGGCGGAAAAATATCCCGACCAGTATGCATTTAAATATCCTACCCTGGATTATACAAGAACTTATGAGCAGTTCAGAAGAGATGTGGATGAATGTGCGGCGGCGCTTATTTCTCTCGGCGTAAAAGCAGGAGACCACGTTGCGGTATGGGCAACAAATGTTCCCGAATGGTTTATAACCTTCTGGGCAACCACTAAAATCGGTGCCGTTCTCGTAACAGTAAATACAGCTTATAAAATTCATGAAATAGAATATCTGTTAAAGCAGTCGGATACCCATACCCTTGTTATGATTGAGTATTGCAAGGATATTAACTATAAAGAGATAATTAAAGAGCTTTGCCCTGAGCTTGAAGCATTAAAGCCCGGTGAACCTCTTTATTCAAAGAATCTTCCTTTCTTACGTAATATTGTAACCGTAGGCTTTGATATGGAAGGCTGTCTTAACTGGGAGCAGATGCTTTCAAGGTCTTCGCTTATTCCACGTGAAGAGGTAAGAAGACGTGCATCACTGGTTAAACCCGATGATGTATGTAATATGCAATATACCTCGGGAACCACGGGCTTCCCCAAGGGAGTAATGCTTACTCACAGAAATATAGTAAACAACGGAAAAACCATCGGAGACAGAATGGATTTATCAACGGCTGACCGTATGATGATTCAGGTTCCCATGTTTCATTGCTTCGGAATGGTTCTTTCAATGACCTCAATGATGACTCACGGCGGAACTCTTTGCCCCATACCTTATTTCTCACCGAAGTCGTCTCTTGCCTGCGTAAATGATGAAAGAATAACCTGCTTCAACGGTGTTCCCACTATGTTTATTGCGATGTTCGGTCATGCGGACTTTGCAAAAACCGATTTTTCATATATGAGAACGGGAATTATGGCAGGAGCAAACTGCCCGGCAGACCTTATGCGCCGTGCGGCGGATGAAATGAATATGAAGGAAATAATCTCTGTTTACGGTCAGACAGAAGCATCCCCCGGATGTACTATGGGTGAAGTAAATGAAGATATCGACCACCGTGTTGAAACGGTAGGAAGTCCTTTCCCCGGCGTTGAGTGTAAGGTTATTGATCCCGAAACGGGTGAAGAGCTTCCCGACGGAGAAAGCGGAGAATTTGTTGCCCGTGGCTTCAATATTATGAAAGGATACTATAAAATGCCCGAAGCAACTGCCCAGGCGATTGATTCCGAGGGCTGGCTTCATTCAGGAGATATCTGCTGCAGAACTCCCGATGGCTATTATAAGGTAACCGGAAGACTCAAGGATATGATTATCAGAGGCGGAGAAAATCTTTATCCCCGTGAAATTGAAGAATTCTATCTCACTAATCCCAAGGTTCGTGATGTTCAGGTTGTAGGCGTTCCCGATGAAAGATACGGTGAGGAATGCTGTGCATGGATTATTCTTCATAAGGGCGAAAAGGCAGATGAAAACGAGATGCGCGAATTTGGAAATGCATATATTGCACGCCATAAGGTGCCGAGATATTTCCTTTTTGTGAATGAATTCCCTATGAATGCCGCAGGAAAAATTCTCAAATATAAAATGAGAGAGCAGTCGGAAGAAATACTGGGGCTTAAAAAATAATATTTTCAAAGGATTCTGCTTTAATCTGCGGAATCCTTTGTTAAAATGAAAGGAAATAGACAAGGGGGACAGGGATAAGGGACAACAGGACAATGCGAGGACAATGGGGAAGTCCTCCTGTGTTGAGAATAGTTATTTTGCAGTTCATATAAATCATCATACTACTTTATAATAATTTGTCCGAAAAAGCAAATTAAAATGTCTGTATTGGTAAATATTTTCTGCCGGAAATATTATATAATCAAAATACAACCGGTGCAGGAGGAAAATATTGTGCTCATTTTTATGATTGTGTCAACCCCTGAGAAAAAGGGGAAGGCAGAAAGACTGTATTGCAAATATAAGAATCTGATGTATAAGGAAGCTTATGCCATACTGGAAAGCAGTACAAAGGCAGAGGATGCCATACATACTTCATTCGTGAAAATTCTTAAGAATCTTGAAAAGCTTAATGAAGATGAAGAGGCAAGAACGAGAGCCTATATTATGGCTGTTCTTAAAAATACTGCCATAGATATGTATAATAAGGAAAAAGGGATTCTTTCTCCGGAAGAGCTTCATGAAGAAATTGCAGATAGCAGAGAAGAATCAAATCCCGAAATAATTTTTGTAAGCAGAGAAAATTCAAGGCGGCTCACCGAGGCTATAATGCAGCTTCCGCCCAAATATAAGGATTTAATCATAATGAAATATGCAAGAGGTCACTCAAATGAAGAAATATCCGGGCTGCTTGAGATTTCAGCGGAAGCGGTAAAGAAAAGAATAACGAGAGCAAAAAAGCTGCTCTCGGAAGCATTGAAAAGGGAGGGGATAATATGAATAAAAAGCTTACCGAATCAGCCTTTGAGCTGATGCTTCGTGAAGCGGCAATAAATGCCGAAGCGGAATCAGGCAGAGAATATGAGCTTCCCTCCGAAGAAATTGAGTTTTCAAAGCTCCACGAAAGAAAAATGAAAAAGCTTTTCTTAAAGGAAAAAAGAAAAGAAAATGCCCCCAAAAGAAAAAAGCTTATTGCTTCTGTTGCCTGCATCATTCTGATTCTTTTTGTTGGTACTGGAACGGCAATCGTTAGTGTTGATGCATGGCGTGAATCAGTAATAAACTATTTCTTTGATAAGGAAAGACCGAATACGGACTTTAACTTCAGACAAAATGGCGGTAAAACCTATTCGGATGAAGAAATAAGGCTGAAATATGTGCCGACGGGATTTGAAATTGCTCAGAATCAATTCAGCAGAAGTGTGAAAATTGCGGTTTTTGAAAAAAGTGAGCATTACTTTAATCTGAGTATTTCGGAAATAAGCGTCAATAAAAGTATTGATACGGAAGATGCTGAAATTAAAGAAGTAGTTATAAATGGAAATAAGGCTGTTTATTCAACAAATAAAAATGCTAATATTTTAATCTGGAGTGACGGGGAATATGTTTTTAGTGTGCATGGCAACATTTCCGAAGCGGAAATTATAAGAATCGGAAGCGGGATTCAGGTTCTGAAAAAATTATTTTAAAAAAAATTGTCCCCAAAACCCTCTTTTTTCGGTTATATTATTAAGAATCGTAAAGATTCGGAAAATAACCGGAGAAAGGGGGTGTTTTTATGAAAAAAAGAATTATTGCTGTAGTAGCTGTGGTAGTTATAGCTCTGTCTGTTTTATGTTCGCATTCCATTGCTGCCGTTTCTGAAAATCCTGACACTGTGTTTCCTCAGAATATTATTATTACTTCGTGTGATAGAGATTTTAAGATTAACAGCTCCGGTGGATTATATCTTTTCGGCTTAACAAGTGTTCCGTCAGGATATAAGGCTGAAGTAATTGTTGAGCTTCAGAGATATGACGGAGGTTGGAGAAGGGTAACCGAATATTCCGCAACCGGGGCATATAATGCTATTGTTGATGAAGATATAACACCGGCAAGAGGCTATTTATACCGTCTGAAGTTATCTCATAAGGCCTATAATTCAAGCTGGGTTCTTCTTGAAACTATCACTAAATACAGTGAGGAAATTGAGTATTTCTGATTGTGACATATCGTTTAAAACAATGAAGTCGCAAGTTCCGTGCCATATTTAATATGGCACGGAACAAAAAATTAAAACTTTTACAGTAAAAAAAGGAGGCATATACAAATGAAAAGGGTAATCAGCTTAATTCTGGCAACAGCAATGTTTCTTTCTTTAACGGGTGTTTCTTTTGCAGAGGGTGAAAATGAGGATATGTTGCCTGTTCAGGAAGAATATATAACAGGGCAGGAGGTCTTTGTTGAGGAAATTCCGTATGATATTCCAGTAATTGAAGAAGAAGGAGAGCCTCCTGTTTTTGCTCAGATATATATGCAGGAAAACGGTATTGCAACCTTTTCTTCATCGGCTCAGGAAAGCTGGACAAACTCAGAAATATGGCAGAAAATGTATAAGCAGGCATACGGAGAATCATATATTTCTCCGCTTTTGAGGAGCGGTAATGAATTGTCTGTAACCGGATATACGAATAAACTTGTAATCGAAAATGAAGATTTGCATTTTACCGGGAAAAACGGTATGGATGTTGTTTTAAAAAGAACCTATGACAATCAGAATGACGGTTACGGATACGGCAGCTATACATCGGATAGCGAAAGATTCAATAATAAGTTCTATTTTTATACTATGAGAAACTTAGAGGATGGTTCTCTTGTTAATGTGGGAGCATATACCCCTGATGAATATTATATGTATCTTGCAGGTGGCGTAACCCTGAGACAGCTTCCACCCTTGAGAAAAATAAAAAGCTCAACAGGAACGCAGTATTCATATTACGATGTAAGGGAAGTGGTTTATTATACAGATGAAGATGGTTCATATAGCTTTGAAAGCCTCGGTAGTGAATATACTTCAATAACACTGTTATCAGAAAGAGGCGTAATGAGAATAGATGAAATACAAACCGGAACAGGCTTTGCAGATTTAGGCTGCGGATTCAGTTTTGAGCTGCCTGAAATGATGATGTGGAAATATGATTGGGAAAACGACACGAGTGAATACCCCAAATACTACTATGACGATTATCAGTCAAGCTTCAGAGGACTTGACGGTAATATACACAGGGCAGAGCTTTCAACAACAGTAAAAAGAAAAGAGGATAGGACAACAACGTTTTCATTCTACTGCCATGATAACGATAATCTGTATCTTACCTACCGGCAGTTTTATGAGGCTCAGACATTGGCAGATATAAACAAGGAATATAATTTTACGGTAACCGATATACAGGGATATACTTACTATTTCTATAGTCCGTATTTTGATAATTCAACTCAGCGTATGTTGCCTGTTGCAGTATATGATAACTATGGAAATAAGATAGTGTATGATTTTGATGAAAGCAATCGCCTTGTTAAAATAACCGATACATATGACCGGGAAATTAATATAGCGTATAACGAAAATGAAGTAGCGGTTACATATTATGAAGGTGATGACCTAAAGACCATAAGCTATGAAACCGAAGAGCTTCCTGCATCATCGGTAACATATGAAAGCTGCTTTAAGGAAAAAGAGGTTCAGAAATTTACCTACACAAACGAGAACGGAGAACAAACCGAGTATTTCTTAAGAAACGCCAAGCCCATAATTGTATTGGATTATCCCGCTTATTATCTGTCGGATAGTCACTATGGTGATGTAACCGAAAGTGATATTATAAATACATCTACCTTTAATCTTGAAAAAGTAACATATCCCAACGGCAAAGAAAGCTATTTTAAATATAAGCCTATATATATAGATGAAGACGGACTGTATTTAAGAAGATGCTATTACACCGTTACGGATGCTTATGATGTTATATCGGGGGGAATTAAAAACAAAAAAACGTACTCTGTATATGAAAAAACATCTACATATGCTGACGATTTATATACTAAGTGTACCGATGAAAATGGGCATTATCATCGAGAATATTATAACGAAAGCAGTTATATGAAAGAAACAACAGATTCATATAATGG
>JAZQFU010000326.1:0-3821 GCA_045539675.1 Clostridia bacterium
AAGAAAATCCCCTTCACAATCAGTAACACCAAAGTGTTTTTCTAAAAACTCCTTATAGCCCATATCACGGATAAAGCAGATATCCTGACTGTCTTTCGATGCAGCTGACGGAAGCTTTACGCGCTCTGCAATTTCCCTCACCTGCGCCTTGGTATAATCCCCCAAAGGAAAAATAACCCTTGAAAGCTCCTTTTGAGTAAAATTATAATGCATATAGGTCTGATCCTTTTTTTGATCTGCAGACCTTTTTATTTTAAACAGTCCGTCCCCATATACGATTTTCGAATAATGCCCCGTTGCAACATAAGCCTCCTCCGGCACAAGCTCAAAAACCTTGCCGAACTTAATATGCTTATTGCATACAATACAGGGATTGGGAGTTCTTCCTGCCCGGTATTCCCTTTTAAAATCCCCGATTACGGTTTTTTCAAATTCATCCGAAAGGTCAAAGACAGTATGGGGAATACCCAGAAAGGCGGCAGACTTTGCCGCCGCCTCTATTTCTGATATTTCACCGAAGCGGTCATCTCTCCAGAGCTTTAAGGTAAAGGCCGTAACCTCATAGCCCTTTTCCTTCAAAAGCCATGCGGCAACGGAGCTGTCTACCCCACCGCTTAATCCGATATATACCTTATTCCACTTCATCATCGCCGTGGCAATGTGAGCAGCTGCTGCAGCAACCGCTGCATCCGCCCAAATCGGGAGCTTCCATATCCATACTCTTATAATAATCAAGTATTGCTGCCCTTATTGCTTCTTCGGCAAGCACCGAGCAATGAACCTTTGCGGGGGGAAGCCCGTCCAGAGCTTCTATAACCGCCTTGTTGGTAAGCTGAAGCGCTTCCTCAACAGATTTTCCCTTTACAAGCTCAGTTGCCATACTGCTGGTTGCTATAGCGGCTCCGCATCCGAAGGTTTTGAACTTAACATCCTTTATAATACCGTCTTCAATCTGCATATATATTTTCATTATATCGCCGCACTTGGCATTTCCAACCTCGCCGATTGCATTGGCATTTTCAATTTCTCCCACGTTTCTGGGGTTTGAAAAATGATCCATAACCTTTTTACTGTACATTTTTATCATCCTTTCATTGCCGCTTCATAAAGAGGCGACATTGCTCTTAATCTTTCAACTATGATAACAAGCTGATCTGCTATATATTTAACATCCTCCATGGTATTGAAATCGCCGAGACTTACTCTTAAGGAGCCGTGGGCAATTTCGTGAGGAAGACCGATTGCAAGAAGCACGTGAGAGGGATCAAGGGAGCCTGAAGTACAAGCCGAGCCGCTTGATGCGCTGATTCCCACAAGATCAAGGGAAAGAAGCAAAGCTTCACCCTCAATATATCTGAAGCACATATTAACGTTTCCGCAGAGTCTTTTTTCTCTGTGCCCGTTAAGACGCACAAAGGGAATCTTTTCCGTAATAAGACGTATAAGCTCGTCTCTCATTTCGCTTAATCTTTTGATTTTTCCGGGAATATCTGCGGTTGCCATAGTGATTGCCGCACCCATTCCCACGATTCCGGCAACATTTTCGGTTCCCGCTCTTCTTTTTCTTTCCTGAGCTCCGCCGTCAATATAAGGGAAAAGCTTTATTCCTTTTCTTACATATAAAGCACCTACACCCTTGGGGCCGTGGAACTTATGGGCAGAAATGGAAAGCATATCTATATTCTGCTCTTTAACATTTATTTCAACGTTTCCGATTGCCTGAACGGCATCGGTATGGAAAATAACTCCGTGAGCCTTTGCGATTTTTCCTATTTCCGCAATCGGCTCAATGGTTCCGATTTCGTTATTTGCATACATAATGGTAATAAGACAGGTTTCTTCCTTTATTGCTGCTTCAACGTCTGCGGGGTTAACCAGCCCGTCCTCATCAACATCAAGATAAGTAACCTCATATCCGTCTTTCTCAAGAGCCTTAAGGGAATGAAGTATAGCATGATGCTCAATCTTTGAGGTAATAATATGGTTTTTCTTTCCCTTATTCACATAGGCAATTCCCTTGCACGCCCAGTTATCCGCCTCGGTTGCGCCGGAGGTGAAAATAATTTCGTTCGGCTCTGCGCCTATTGCCGCCGCAACCTGCGCTCTTGCCTTTGCAATAGCCTCCGCCGGGATTGAAGACATTTCATATATTGAAGAAGGATTACCGTAATAATCCGTTAAATATGGCATCATTTCCTGCAGCACTTCGCTTTTGAGCTTTGTTGTTGCCGCATTATCCGCATATATAAATCTGTTCAAAAAAATCATTCCTTTCCGCTTTTTTCCCATAATATACATACATTATATTATAATACACTAATTTTTTCAATTTTACAATATAATATTTAAAAAAATTTATACAATTTTTCTTGACAAAATGTCTGAAAATATGGATAATAGTATATTGAAATAACTTAAAGCGGTGATAAAATGAAGCTGAAGCAAATACTTTGCATTGTTCTCTGTGCACTTTTTCTTTCGGGCTGCTCGGGAATAAATCTTGATAATATCCATGAGCAGGAGTTCAAATACAAATATTCAAAAATAACCCTTTCCGGAAACCAGAAGGAAACCACCGAAACCTTCACGGTTGATCAGGCAATGGAGTTTACCACCAAGTATCTTTCGGTGCTTTATAACCGTGCCGCAGATACCGCCTCCGGTGAAGAGGAAAGACTTCTTTATTCCGATGAATATATAGAAAAGGTCGGAAACGTGGACGATTATTTCGCAAACCTAAGGGATTTCTACTCTGAATATGATGTTAAAACCGAGCTTGCGAAAACCGAAATCGATCACGTTATTATGGTTGGCGGCGATGCATACGTCAACGTTACGGCGTATGTTTCCTTAAAAAATGCTTTATCTGATTCGGTTGCAAAGCAAATCGGCTTCAAAAACGGAATAGGCGGAACAAATACCGCCGAATTCAATATGAAGCTTAAATACGAAAACAAGGAATACAAGCTTTACGATATGGAAAGTGTTGAAAATGAAGGCTCCTTAACCTCCTTTGCGGGTCTTGCGGGAACCATCGAATACGAAACCGTTGAGGAAAGAACCGAAACGGTTGCGGATATCACGGTTGTGGATGATACCGAAAAGCTTTCCGAGGAAGAAATCTCGGGAGGTCAGGTTGCGGAAAACACCCATGAGGATGCGACTAATCAGCAGAAAATCGCTCAGGTAAGAAATTTCATCAACGATATTGCTTACAGACAGCATAACAGAAATTATCAGACTCTTGCAGGCAATGAGGATTATCCCCTCTTAAGCAACGAATATATTGCCGAGCTTAATAAAACAAGAGATGACGTTTCTTATACAAAAGAGGTTTATCAGGCACTTCAGCTTACTACAGAGGTTGTGGGAGTAAGCATTAACGAAATTCAGGTTAAAAAGGATGCTTTCGTGGTTTCCTTTGATGTTACCACCAGAATCACTTCCTGTATTTCGGAAGACAGAGCAAAGCAGATAGGCTATACCGGAGGAATCGGAAGCACCGGAACAATGAGCTTCGTTTATACCATAAGAGAAATCGACGGAAGCCTGAAGCTTGTCAACAGTGTGCAGACAAGATAACAGTTTAATATGAGGGACTGTAAATTACAGTCTCTTTTTTATTAGACAGCTAGTCGTAGGGAAGCTATCCGAACTCGTTTTTTTCTTCCTCTTTTTTTACTGTACAGCGTTAAAAGCCATTAAAAAAACGGGGTATGGGTTTCAATTGTTAATAAAGTGTTAATTTTTTCCCTGTTTCTATTGACAAATAAGCATTTCGGTGCTATCTTATATGTTGTTAGCACTCTCAAGGTTCGAGT
>JAZQFU010000327.1:0-2724 GCA_045539675.1 Clostridia bacterium
CTATATTCTCACAAGTGCAGAGCAGTTTATGAAAGCCTTTGAAAACGGAAGCGATTCAGATGAAACCAAGGTATATCTGCTTACGGGATTTGATGAAACTCCCCTTGAACTTCCGTCGGATTTCAAGCCTCTCGGTGTTAACTTTAAGGGTAAGCTTATAGGCGGTAACTGTGTTAACGGGGAAATTGAAGATGTAATCCAGAAAATCAAGTTCAATATTACAACGGGAAATTCTCAGAGATTTGTCGATTTCTCGGAATTCACTTCAGGTTCGAATGTTTATAAAACCCAGGGAATTATATTCCATCAGCTTGAGGGCGCAACCGTTAAGAATATTTCACTTCATGGATCGGTTAACTCTCCCAATACTCCCTCATATTTCGGAATTCTTGCAGGCCGTGCTATCGGCTCAACCATTGAGAATGTGCATAATTATGCATCAATAGACGGAGATCAGCAGCGAAGCACCGGCGGAATTGTTGGTTCAACGGGAGGAAACTCAGTAATAACAAACTGTTCCAATCACGGTAATATTACTATTCCTCATGCAACCACTTCAAGAGCGGATGTGGGAGGAATAGTCGGAAATATGACAGCAACCGTAATGTCGGATTGCTATAATTACGGAAATATCCGGGGCAGAGATAATGCGGGAGGTATTGCAGGTTATTCAAACTGCGATATAACCCGTTGCGGAAATTACGGAAAAATCAGTAATACAAGGGAAACAACCTACGGATATGCCGGAGGAATTTCAGGAAGGTCAAACGGCGGAAATATTTCCCAGTGCTTTAATGCAGGAGAAATAACCTCGGTTAAATATGCAGGCGGAATTTTCGCACATATTCCTGTGGGCAAGACTTCTGCTGTTACAAATTGCTTTAATATCGGTAAGATACAGGGAACAGCCTCACAAGGTCTTGCCATAGGAATAAATCTTGGAACTGCAACGGTCTCGGGATTCTATGATCTGGCAAATCCAACTGTCAATTCGGTATGCGGAACAAATTCGGGAACTCTTAATGTAACCGATTCCTTCGGAGCGGGACCATCATCAACCGGTATTGACGTTGAAAAAATCACTCCGGAAGAAATAAAGGGACTCACCGGAAGCAATAACACCTTCAGAGATTCATCTGTATGGACTATGATCGAGGGTTACAGCTATCCCAATCTGGTAAACAATCCTTATACCGGCGATGACTATGTTGCCGAATAATGAAAGGAGCTATTATGTTAAAACGAATATTATCTCTTATTGTTTGTTTAAGTATGATTGCTTCTGTGGGAATATATATTCCCGGTAATGCGGCAGAAGGCAAAAGTCTTCTTTACTATAGCTTTGAAGGGGCAAATGAAGGCTGGAAATACTGGGCAGATACCAAGGAAAAAAATACCTATCCCGTAAGCGATGCATCTGCGGCAGGGGATAAATCAATGTTTCTCTATGATACTACAAAGCTTGGGGGAACCGGAATCCAGAGTAACGATTTTGATGTTGTTGCAGGTAAAACCTATACCTTTCTTACATCTGCATTGGTTGTAAAAACCAAAATAACCATGTATCTTCGGTTTTTTACTGCAGACGGTGCTCAGCTTTTTTCCGAAAATGTTTCCTTTACCAAGAGTGTCTGGGAAGAGCGAGGAATAACTGCAGAAGCACCTGCAGGTGCAAAAATAGGAAGAATCATAATATGTACGGGAAATCTTGATATCGGCGGCGGATATATTGATGATGTTAAAATTCTTGAAGGAGAGGTTACTCCAAAAGGAAATTTTAACGGAAAGAAACCTTCAAAGAATCCGGCAATAAACGAAATCATAGAAAAGATTCCCGTAGTTGAAGACGGATATGAGGAGGGTGCGCTGATTTATTCACAGTCCTTTGAAAACGGACTTGAAGACTGGAAAACCTATGTTGACGATAACTCCTATAAGATTGTTAAGGAAAATGCTTCGGATGGTGAGCATGCGCTTCATATTGTGGATGCCAATCCCACGGGAAGTGCCGGAGCAAAGTCAAAAAAATTCCCCGTAGCACAGGGAAATACGTATACCTCATATTTTGATGCATTTGTAATTCAGGCAGGTATATCCTACTATATGCGATTTTACAATTCAACCAATAATCAGGTTGGGCAGTTCAGTCTTTATATTGCCGCAACCGGCAGGAATAAAGGCAGGCTTTCGGTTATAGCTCCGAAGAATGCAACTCAGATGGAAATATTTTTTGCCGGCGGCTCGGCTACCGTGAGCGAAGCCTATTATGACGATATAAGGATATATAAGGGAAATGCTATTGTAAAGCCGGAAGAAACGGATTATAAAGAACCGGTTCAGAATGATGCGGCAGATGCAAAAATAGTTGAACCTGTAGACGGAAAGCTTAAATATAATACTTATAATGAATACGGCGATACCTTATCGGATTTCTCCTATGCAGGCTATTATGCAGGCGAGGTTGAATTGCCGGTCACGGAAAAGCTTCCCGTGGCAATGACAGTTGAACCCACAGGCACGGAAGATGATACTGAAATGCTTCAGGCGGCAATAGATAAAATCTATGAAGAGTCTTCTGATGACAGAATGAAGGTATTAAAGCTTAAAGCAGGAAAATACTATATCAATAAAAACGGTATTAAGCTGAAAAGCGGAATACTTCTTTCGGGAGAAGGCGAAAGTCATAACGGAACCGTTCTTTATGCAAAGGATAAAACAACCTAT
>JAZQFU010000328.1:0-20721 GCA_045539675.1 Clostridia bacterium
TTTAAATGCATTGCCTTGCAATGCCACCATATAAAAATCCATAACCGCTCCTCTTTTTTATTAACCGTCAAAAAATTATCCGACGGCTGAGTGTCAGTTTACATTCGAATAAATGTAAGCCGACAGGATTATAATACAAGTGTGATAAAATGTCAATACATTCATTTGAGTGTTACGGAGGTTGCAAATGGCATATTATCCACGATTAAGGGAGCTGCGTGAGGATCACGACTGTTCTCAGAAAAACATAGCGGAAATTTTATTTATAACCCAACAGCAATATTCTCTTTACGAGAAGGGCTACAGAGACATTCCTTCTCAGGCGTTGATAGCATTGGCAAAATATTATAACACAACGGTAGATTATATTCTGGGTTTAACAGATATACAATAATTTTTATGTGAAGGAGCTGCATTTTACAGCTCCTTTATCTTTAATTTGGCAATTTCTACCTCCAAACTCCTAAACTTTTAAAAGCCGTACGGCAGCTGAATATGCTTCTCACGCTATGAACGAATTTAATCGTAGGGCAGGGGCTTGCTCCTGCCGAAAAAAGCGGAACGAGTAAGCCCGTTCCCTGCAAAACCCATTTGGCTGTTTAAAATGCATTGCTTTGCAATGCCACCACAATTCTTAATTCTTAATTCTTAATTCTTAATTCTTAATTTCCAATTTCTAATTACGGCAAATGCATTTCATTTGCCGTTGACATATTCCTTAATTAAATATATAATATATACCTGAAAGGGTTGAAATTATGAGAAGCTTAACAGTTAATAAAAACGATGCAGGGCAGAGATGCGACAAATTCTTAACCAAATATTTAAAATCCATGCCCCTGCCTCTCATTTATAAATACATACGAAAAAAGAGAATCAAGGTAAACGGCAAAAAGACCGAGATAAGCTACCGGCTCTGCGAAGGAGATTTCATTGAGCTTTATATTAACGATGAATTTTTTGAGCCTGCGGAAAACGAGGATGCTTATCTTAAAATCAAGCCGTCCCTTGATATTTTATATGAGGACGAAAATATTCTTCTTGTGAACAAGCCTCAGGGTCAGCTGGTGCACAGCGACGATTCGGAATCCTACAATACCCTCATAAATCACGTTATTGCATACCTTTACAACAAAAAGGAATATCTTCCCCACGAAGAGCATTCCTTCCGCCCTGCCCTTTGCAACCGCATAGACAGAAATACCTCGGGAATAGTTATTGCGGCAAAAAATGCGGCAGCACTTGCGGAAATAAACGAAAAAATCAAAAACAACGAGATTTCCAAATTCTATATGTGCGTTGCACTGGGAAGCTTTGAAAAGAGAAGCGATACCCTTCATGATTATCTTATCAAGGATTCCGCAACCAACACGGTGAGAGTAACAAAGGAAAAGCTTCCCGGCTCAAAGGAAATCATCACGAAATACAACGTGGTGAGAGAAAAGAACGGACTTTCCCTTGTGGAAATCGAGCTTATTACGGGAAGAACCCATCAGATAAGAGCCCATCTTGCTTCCATCGGTCATCCCCTGCTTGGTGATACCAAATACGGAAGGCTTTCGGATATGCCCATAAAGGGCAGAAAGCAGTATCTCTGCTCATACAAATTAAAATTTAATTTCACCACTCCCGGCGGAGTTCTTGAAGGAATCAACGGACTGGAAGTAAAAGTGGGAAAAATCGGATTTGTTTCGGATTTTGATAAATTAACGGAGAAATAAAAATGAACTCTAATTTTTCTTTTATGAAAGACATAGACGGAGAGCTTTATGAAAAGCTTATTGATATTGAAAGTGCCGTCAAAATAAATCCCTTCGGAATAGGCAATAACCTTCGTCAGGTTCTTGAAAAAATATGCTCAAAAAGAGTTGAGGAATACAACCTTCTTCCCAAAATGACGGAATTTTCCCCGGGAAGAAAAATTGACCTCAGTATGGAGCTTTTTCTTTTAAGCAACGGAAGAGGCTTTATTGACAGTCTCGGCATTCCGGGTCTTTCCCCCTTCCCCGATGTTAAGGTGTATTTAACCCGTACGGAAAGAGACGGAAAAAAGCACAGCCGCTTCATAAATCCCGGAGCAGTAACTGAAAAAAACCGTGAATTCTTCGGTCACGGATATAACTTTTTAAGGCAGATAGGAAACGAATATTCCCATAACGATCCTGCCTTTGAGAAATACTTTGAAAGATCCTACGAAAACGTTATATATGCCCTTGAAATCCTTCAGGAATTTCTGAAGGGAATCTACGGAATTGAAAAAAACAAGGTTCCTCCCTTCAACGAAGATATTATGCCCATCGGAAATTATGCCGTAACCGGCTCACGGATTCCGCCGGACGTAATAAGAACCGGCTGCGAAAGGGAATACACCGCTCTCCGCTATGAAGATCTTTTCCCCGGAAGCGTGGGAACCTCTCTCATCCGTCAGTACCCCAGAAGCGAAGCAAATGCAGTTATTCTCCGCAGAGCCTCTGAGGTTTACGGAATCGAAGATAACTGCGGCCCCCTTCTTAACAAGGTCACGGTTTTATCCGAGGGAAGAAATATTGATTCCCCCTTCTATCTTATTGCCTACGATTTCAGACCGGGTGCGGAAAAGCTTTCGGAGGAATTTCTTTCCACCCTTTCCGTAAAGGAAAAATATGAGCTTTGCCTTTCATATGCAAAGACTCTTTCATATTTTCATAATAATACCGTTCCCGTATATCACAGAATCCTTTCCTCGGAATGTGCATATTATGCGGATAACCGCAGTAAGGGCAGAGGAATTTCAACAGCCATAATTAAATTCGAATTTGCAAAAATTGCCGATGCGGATGCCCTGACTGTAATCGGGGGAATTCTTCCGAAAATCACCGAATCGGATAACCGCTATGTTGCAGACGAATGGTATTCCCTTGCCAATGCAGAGGAAATCAGCTGGGCAAGAGCAGATATTTATTCCCTGGGAATACTTTTTGCTGATATTCTTATGGGAAGCTTCGGAAAATACCGCCCGGAGCGTATGGGAAGAGAGGCTCATATGCGCCCTATTCTCCCCCTTCTTGAGGATATGACGGGCAGAGCGGATTTAAGACCCGATATAAATAAAATTTGTGCTTTTCTTGAAAAGCTTACAGGAGAATTAAAATGATAATACAGATAAACTCCCGGAAAAACTACGTATATGATGAATCGGGGCTTATGTATACCGGTGCATCAAGCAAGGTATATAAGGCAACCGACAGCTCCTGCAACCGTACCGTCTGCCTTAAGGTCACCTCCTACGGGGGAACGAAAACCACCTCGGCGATGCTGAAAGCCGAAGCCCTTGCCCTTGGAAACGCAGGCTCGGCAACCACGGGAGTCCCCTGCCTTATTGAATATTATGACGATATGAAAAGCAAAAGCTTCTATACGGTAATGCAGTATATTCCCGGAGAGAGTCTCCGGAGCCGTATGAAGACTATGGGAAAAAGAGAGTTTTTAAACTGCATAATAAGGCTTTGCGATATTCTTGATGCAATACATTCAAGACATATATACCACAAAGACATAAAGCCCGAAAATATTATTATAACCCCGTGGGGAGAGCCGTATATTATTGATTTCAATATAAGCATAGCCGCTCCCAATCTTACGGACGGAACCGAATTATACCGTGCCCCCGAAATGAAAACGGGAGGTCTTTCGGTGGCAAGAAGCCGCTCGGATATTTTCGCTCTGGGAGTTATGCTTTATGAGTATCTTACAGGCTCGGCTCCCGTAAGCGGAGTTGATTACGGAGCAGGCGCATTTTCCTCAGCCGGCTCCGACTGGAAGTATTTCACCCTTCCCCGGGAGAAGAATCCCTCGGTTTCCGAGAGCTTAAGCCTTGCGGTAGCAAAGGCAATGGAAAGAAACCCGGAAAAAAGATATAAAAAAGCCGCTGAACTCAGGCGTGAATTAAGAAATATATTAAAGGAGAGACCTGCCAATGGACAAGCTTAAGATTATTGAAGGCTTCCGTGAATATTTAAAGAAGCTTTTCCCAAACAGAGCAAAGCCCATAAACGGAGAGGCTGACTTTCTGGAAGAGCCTTCCTTTAAGGATGACCGTTTCGGAGAATGGAGGAAAACGAAATGAGTGATTTTCTTTCATTTGATATGATAGCCCCCTGCGAGCTGAGAATCAAATTCACCAGCAGGCCGGTATCAAATTTAAAAGCCCGTGGTCTTGGAAACGAATGGTTCAAGAGAAGCTCGGGAATCCCCAGAATTCTCATCCGTCCCCACTATAAGGAAAAGGATAAGTTTCACGTGCATCTTAACGGCTACGTGCTTACCTGCATGATCAGTCACGAAACCTCAACTCCGGGAATACTCTACTATCTTTGCATAGGAGTTGAGGAGGAGGATTTCAACAGCAAAAACAAGGCTTTAAGATACGGTCTCTGCTTCTATTTTGCAAACGGAATCATCCTTTCCTATTCCAATCAGGACGGCGGATTCCACTATAAAAACGGTGCAGCCGTTGTTATTTCCTTTGCGGAAAAGAACTGCACACCTGCAGTAAGATATATTGCAAAAACCCTGGAAGAGGCAGGAATAAAGGAGCCTCCCGCTCCCGAGGAGTTCCAGCCCACCCCCGAGCTTTCCGAATATCTTGATATTGCAAGGCAGTATTCCGAAGCAGCTTACTCCATTGAGGAGCAGAAGGCACTTACGGGAATGCCCTTAAGCTACGAAGGTATTTCCGGCTCGGAATACGACAGAATCGAAAACACGGCTTACCGCTTTTTCACCGACCGTATTGACGAGGAAAACTACCCTTCGGGAACCAAGGTTGAGCTTAAAGATATCAACGACGAAGAGGTTCGTGCAACGGTAATCGGCGCAGGCGAAGAGGAAGGTAAGCTCTATACAGAGCTTTTATTCAACTCCCAGATTGATCTGGGGCTTATTCCCTCCTCGGGAATAATAACCTTAAGCTTTTCAAGTGTTAACCGTGACGTGCAGATAAAGGCTATTGATAAGATTGCCGAAGGAACTGCAGATGCAGTCTATATGAACGACGTATTGGGCGATGCAGAGCCTGTGGGCTTTGATTCCGTGGATCTTTCCGCTCTGGACAGAAAGCTTAAGGCAAAGAAATATCCCCCCAATCAGAGTCAGCTTGACGGAATTTACAAGGGAATTTCCTCAAAGGATGTTTACCTTGTTATGGGCCCTCCGGGAACGGGAAAAACCACCGTTATTCTTGAATGGATAAGATATTTCGTCCGTGAAAAGAAAATGAGGGTTCTTGTTTCCTCCCAGAATAACAAGGCGGTTGATAACGTTCTTGAAAGAATCATTGAGGAGGAAGGAATTGAATCCCTGAGAATAGGTAACGAAACCAAGGTTTCGGATTCAATAAAGCCCATTCTCTTTGAATCAAAGCTTGAGGATTTAAGAGGAAAAATAAAGGAAGCAACCGATAAGCATAAGCTTTCCATTGAGGAATATACCCTTTACTGGACGGGTATTGACTCTGCCCTTTCCGAAGCAAAGCCCTTATACGAAAAAAAGGCAGAGCTTGAGCAGGAGCTTTTAAAGGGTGCAAATATGCTTAACTCCACCCTTTCTGCCTGCGAAACCCTTCTTGCAAAGCATAATGACCTTGAAGGAAAAATCCGCATAAGAGTTGATAAAATCAATCTTCTTATTGCCAAAGAGGATGCTTACAAAACAAAAAATGCCTTCTTTAAGTTTATATTAAAGCCCTTCTCATGGATACGGGGATTAAGAATAACCCACGGTGTTTCCGCATATGACCGTGAAAAGGCAGAGCTTGATTCAACAAGGCTTTCATATAACAGCAACTGCACCGAATACTTAAAGCTATTTGATAAAATTGCCCTTGAGGCATATGCACCCGACCTTGAAACCGCGGAAGAAATCCGCGAAGCAATGAAGGATTTCACCGCAGATTTCTCAAAATGCGACCGTTGGGGAATTTATAAAATCACGGCTCCCGAGGTTACGGATATTACCTCATCCAAATATTATTTAACTTTAAATTCAAGGCTTTCTGCCGCATTTGCCAGAGCCTCGGAATTTACCGGCGAGCTTGATAAATGGCAGAAAACCGCCGTTGATTCCTCCAACCATACCCTGCAGAGCATTATTTTAAATCAGGTTAACCTTGTGGGTGCAACCTGCATAGGCATAAACTCACAGCACCGCTTCGCCGATCTTAAGTTTGACGTAAGCATTATTGACGAGGCCGGGCAGATTCAGATTCATAACGCCCTCGTTCCCATGAGTGTTTCCGGAAAGCTTATTATGCTCGGTGACCATAAGCAGATTCCTCCTTCGGCAGATGAGGAGCTTTGCGGAATTCTTGATGCAAACGGAATTCCCACCGAGCTTCTTGAAAAGAGTCTTTTCGAGGATATGTATAACCGTCTGCCCGATGAAAACAAAACCATGCTGGATACCCAGTACCGTATGCCTGCAGAAATTGCGGATATTATTTCCGACTGGTTCTATGAAGGAAAATATAAATCCTTCGAGGGCAAGAGAAATATGGAATCCTTTATTCCCCATATTGCGGAAAAGCCCTTCCTTATAGTTGATACCTCGGGAAGCGGCGCAAGAAGATTCGAAAGAAACATTCCCTCGGGAGAGCAGACTCTCCACGATAATCCTCTTGAAGCCTCCCTTGCGGCAAAAATCACCGCAAGCCTTGCGGATAAGGGCTATAATCTTGACGAGGTGGGAATTATTTCGGGACTTAAGGCTCACGTTGAGCTTATAAGGGAAGAGCTTAAGAAAAATAAGATTCCCGGCGAAAAAATAAACGGCCTTGCCGCAACCTTAGACAGCTATCAGGGACAGGAAAGAGACATTATTATATACAGCTTCGGAAGAAGCTCGGATAAATCCCCCGAAAGAAACGGAGTCGGCTTCTTAACGGAGCTTCGCCGTCTTAATGTTGCTATGTCCAGATGTAAAAAGGCTCTTATCATGATAGGAGATATGAAGTTCCTCTCTGAAAGAGAATCGGTCGTTGACTATAAGGGCGAGCCGGTGCTTGAGCCGGAGAAAACCGAAAAGAATTTCTCCGCATTCATAAGACACGTGCTTACCGCCGCAGAAAACGGCGCAGGAGAAATCATAAGCGCAGAGGAGCTTGAAAGCAGACTTTCGGGAAGGGAGGAGAAATAAGTGGCAAAAAGAATAGTTAAGGCAGAATTCGCTCTGGCGGAAATCTGCGAAAGATACCCTATGATAAACAAATGGGATATTGAAGCCTTCGGGCCCGTATTTTACCCCATTGCCCGCATTGAAGCGGATATGGAAGAAAAAAGCTTTGAGGATTTTGACGGAATTACCGAATCGGTTTTAAGATTTATCTCATTGGGAATAAAGGATGCCCCCTCAATTGCCGAGCTTATGGCTCTTACCCCCGATTATATTTCCGGAATGCAGAAAATGCTTCTTTCCTACGGGCATATTGATAATACGGGAACCTTAACCGCTCTGGGAAGAGAATCCCTTGATGCGGGAAGAAAGGTTACCGTTGCCCATACAAAGCAGATTTTCCTTCTTGATGCAATTAACTGCAACATAGTGAGAGTTGATGCGGATCTTGATAAAAGCTCCATTGAAAGACCGGCAGACGTGCCTGCCGAGGAGCGTTTTGTTGCTTTTATTGAGCATGCGGCCGGAATAAGTAAGGCAGAGGTTGAAAAAACCCTTAAGGAATCTCAGTATAACACCCTAAAGAGAATTCCCGGCGGAATGAATATAAACGTAACCGCAATAACGGATATCCGTTGCCTTGGAATCAAATATATAAAAAGCTATCTTTTAAAGCTTAAGGGTCAGTCCCCTTATATATTCGTTAAAAGATACGATTACCGGGCAAAGGGAAAGGAAAAATACTTCTGGCTTCCCTTCAGCGTTGATTCCGAAGAAGCAAGAGGCTTCTTAAACTGCGGTAACGTGCCCGTTCACGGAAGAAATGCAAAATTAATGCTTGAGGATGTTTTCAAGAGAATGACCGAGGGTGCGGCTTCCGACCGTATGCCCGAAACCCTTACCGCAAAGAAAACCTTCTTCTGCGAAAATCTCTTTAAGCTTTCTCCCGAATATAAAGGAAATGATGTGTTAATAACAGGCGCATCCCTTACGGAATACAGTAAGAATATTTTAAGACTTCTTTACGGAATCGGAAAGGACGGTATTTACTATATCGTAGACGATGCTCTTTCGGGAATAGTTTTAAGAATTCTTCCCGGGAATAATGACCCGGAGCTTTTGCGCTGTGCCGCTCTTACGGTGAAGGCACTTGATAAATACAAAAGAGATAAGGTGGATTCCTATATCCGTGAAAGAATAACAGGCGAAGAAACCATTACCAAAGAGCTTATAAAGATACTTGATGGCCTTGGAGGGAATTAGCAATTAGAAATTAGAAATTGGAAATTAGGAATTAAGAATTAAGAATTAAGAATTGCGGTGGCAATGCAGAGCATTGCATTTAAATTGCATCCGTAGGATGCCACCATTCCTATTCCCTCTTCACTAACAAAAATTGGGCGGATGCCCGCATCCGCCCCTTTTTGTTTAACAGCAGCTGTTATTCGAACAGCAATTATTTGTGCCGCAGCAGCCGGTACCGAAAATATTATTATTTCCGAGAAGAATAAAGGCGATAATAATAAGTATTATTATCCAGCTGCTGTCGTTATAATTGTTATCACACATATTACTCTCCTCCTATCTTAAACGTCCGCAGCAGCCGTCGTGATAGTCACATTCATCTCTTACAGGCTTCTCGCAGGGTTTCTCGCAGGGCTTTTCACATTCCTTGCCGTTGCAGAAAAGAAGAAGGAATAAAATAATAAACCAGAGTAATGAATCGTCTTTGCATCCGAATAATGACATAAGAAATGCACTCCTTATTTTTAAATTATACCGCGAATCCGGTATTCACTATAACTTATGCCATACTCACCGGAATGTTACAAAGAAAGGAAATTTTTATGAAATATCTTATTATGACGGTAACTGCAGGCCACGGTCATAACCAGACTGCTTCCGCCTTATATGACTGCATTTTATCCGAGGGCCACGAGGCGGTGGTGCTTGACGTGCTTGAGCATATAAACTACCGGCTTAAAAACTCGGTTTCAAAGGGTTATCTGCTTTCAACGGCGTATTCCCCCAAGGCATTCGGAAAGCTTTACCGCCTTGCGGAAAATACTGATAATCCCGACGGAATAATCAATATGCAGAAAATAGCAAGCACTCTGCTTTCAAGAAAAATAATAGATTATATAAATGACTATGCCCCCGACTATATTATCTGCACCCACGTTATAGCCGCAATGCTTATAACGGGAGCAAGAGCGGAAACGGTGGAAGCTCCCACCGCAGGCATTATAACCGACTTTACCATTCACCCCTACTGGGATGAAACAAACCTTGACTACTACGTTCTTCCTGCAGAAGGACTTTGCTATCAGGGAATGAAGAAGGGCATTGCAAAAGAAAAGCTTCTCCCCTTCGGAATTCCCATAAGAAAGGTTTTCGGAGAAAAGCTTCCAAAAAACGAAGCGCGGACGGCACTTGGACTTTCAGATAAGCCAACGGTTCTTATTATGGGCGGTTCAATGGGCTACGGTCACGTTTATGAAATACTATTAAGACTCTGTCATATGGATGACGATTTCCAGATTATTACTGTCTGCGGAAATAATAAAGCCTTAAAAAAGAGAATTGATGAAACGGTATTTGAAAAAAGAGTTCTTAATTTCGGCTTCACCGACCGTATTCCGGAGCTTATGGATGCTTCCGATTTCCTTATAACCAAGCCGGGAGGAATTACCGTTTCCGAAGCTCTTGCAAAGGAGCTTCCCATAATTATGATTAATCCCATTCCCGGTCAGGAAGACAGAAACTGCGAATTTCTTTTAAACAGCGGTGCCGCAATGAAATGCACCGTCACAAGCCCCATAGACGAAATAATGTATAACCTTCTGAATATCCCCGGAAGGAAGGATTATCTTATGGATGCGGTTCGGAGATTAAAAAAGCCCCACGCCGCAAAATCCCTTATTAATTTTCTCAATTCGGGAGGAAACTGAAAAGATATACCACGTAAAAAGACAGGTAAATCACCTGTCTTTTTCATTTTTATAAAAGCAATCTGTTTCCCATCTTAAAACGTTTGTATCTATATATTCCCATATTTTACGGTAATCATCTTTTCCGCGGATTATGTGGTCATTGGAACGTGCCTGCCAGATGTTTCTTCCGTACTCTCTGTTGCAAAATCTTTTGAATGTGCTTATAAACTGCGAAACCGTTGCATTCGTAGGGACCGACGTCCCCGGCGGTCCGCCTGATTCTCTCTTTTCGGTAATAAGTATTATCATATGAATGTGATTAGGCATAATAACATATTTTTCTATTTTGATATCATTATAAAAATCACACATACTGTTGAGATATCGTTCTGCAACTTCACCATACGGTTTTAATCTGTTTTCCGGACCGTCGAGGCCGCCGGTCCCTACAATTTCAGACAGTAAATGCTTTCTGTCTTTTACGCAAATGGTAATAAAATATTCTCCGGGTGTTGAATAATCGTATCCTTTTAATCTGACTGTTTTTCGTTTCGGTAACTCCATAATTTACTTGTGTTCCTCCGTCATCCTGATTATTACAATATATTCTGATTACTTTTTTCATCATCTCCCAAAAATAAAAGTCTATCCAGATTTGCATTAATCCTTTGTTTTTCATAAAACTCAACAACATGACTATTTGTTATTATCATATCAACATTTATTTTCTTCAGCAGATTTAAGCCCTCAAGGCTTGAACATCGGGATAAAGCAACATATGCCTGTCCGGGCGCAAAACACATAGATATATCACAAGCAATTTTTTTAAATGTAAGTCCTTGAGATTTATGTATAGTAATTGCATAAGCCGGGACAATCGGAAACTGATTTACCCTTAATATATCCCTATAACAATTATAAGTAAAAATCCCATTACGATAAATGTAGCCATATATATACTTCCTTCGTTTAAATTCTTTTGTATGGAAAATATAAAATCGTCGTATTCGCAGGGACCGACTTCCCCGGCGGTCTGTAAATTTTTCTCTTTTTACTGATTGTATCATTATCCATGGATAATGTAAAGAGATTTCAGTATATCCTTATGCTTAAATTAAAATCAGCAGAGTATGTAACCCCATTCACATACTCTGCTTTCTGTATATATTATTCCTTCACCTTAACAATCACCTTATCTGCGGTAACCTTCCCCTCTCTTATTACCGTATCTGCTATTATATCAAGGGTTGTTTCGTCGGGAACCGCCTTTAAGGTTACGGTGATTCCTCCTTCACCTGCCACAACCGATTCAGCCTCTATTCCCGAGGATGAAAGAACGGAAATAATATTTGCTTCTCTTACTATGTTTTCACCGAGAGCAATAAGCTTTTTTTCTGCTTCGGCTCTCTGTTCGGGAGAAATATTTTTATTTTCCGAAAGCCCGGAAAGAAGCTCCTTTGCCCTTGAAAGCTGAGTTTCCCTTTCAAAGCTTTCCTCTTCGCTGTTATTCTTTGAAACAAATCTTGCCTCTCCGTAATTTTCCACTTCGGGGATTTCTTCAGTTACCTCATTGTTTACCGTTACCGCATCATCGGCAGGCGCGCCCACATAATTAAGATATCCTGCAAGCACAAGCATACATATAAGGGTAACCGTCACAATCTGACTTTTCTTCATTATAAAGAGTCTTTTAGTTTTCTTCATTAACAACCACCTCAACATTATGAATTTCTGCACCCGTTGCCGAGCTTACCGCTCTTGCCACGGTTATTTTTTTCCCGGGATTTCCCCGATATATTACCGAAACTCCCGAAACGGTCGGAAAAAGCTTTTTCTCCTCCACGGGCATTTCGTCTCCGTTTTCCCGTCTTATTACCATTTCACTCCGTTCATCCGAGGTATTATAGCCGTAAACAACCCCTCCCGAATCCTTATATGAAATCATAACCCATGCCTCATCAACACCCTGAATTCTTTCAAGGAAGGCGGAAATTCTTTTTTCCTCCTCCCGTTTTAAGGAGGAAACATCGTAAAACTCCGGCTGTATTTTTTCCTTTTCATCTTTTTTTACGGGTATGAGCATAAGCATCACCCCGAGTATTGCAATTAAAGCCCCGAAAAGCACCCTTTTATCCTTTTTTATTCTTTCCGGGAGGTTCTTTATCATAAAACCGTAACCCCCTTTGTAAAGCCCATTTTCTTTAATATATTTATTACCCTTTCCCGATTCTGAGAACTGTTTTCTGTAATTATTTTTATTTTCTTCACCGAATAATCGGGAAAGAAATCAATTTCTATATGCTTTATTCCGATGCCTTCCTCCGAAAGCTTTTCTCGTATTTTATTTTCAACGGATAAAACCACCCTTTCCGAAAGCATTTTTTCGTATTCCTTTTTCGCCGCCTCAACCTCCGAGGACTGCTCCTGAAGTCCGGGAAATTCCTCAATTTCAAGGGGAAGATTAAATAATCCGGTTATAAGCACAAGGGAAAAAACCGCGCCGGTAACGGTTTTAACGTATTTTCTGAAGGGAGAGCCCGAAAGAATAACATCTGCCGCTGCAGAAATAAATGAAATCCCTATAAGCTTTTCAAACATCATATCACCCTGCTTCCCACCACGACTCCCGCCGTTACAATGAAGATAAATGCCATACAAAGTATTACCGAGCCGAAAATGCTCATTACCTCTCCCGAAAAGGAAAGCATTTCGCCAAACCGTTTATCCGAAACGGGAAGACTTACGGCAGCAAAAAAATGAAAAACAAGGGAAACGGAATAAATCTTTATAAGAGGGGGAACCGTAACCGCAGTAACACCTGCAATTCCCGCAATCCCCGTGCTGTTTCTTATAACCTGCATAGATGCTCCCAGAGCCTCAATTCCTTCAGAAATAGCTCCTCCCACCACGGGGATGAAATTTGAAACGGCAAATCTTGTTCCACGTAAAACCACCGAATCCACCGCATTTCCCATAAGCTTCTGCACGGATAGAATCCCCATAAATACAACCACAAAAAATATCAGAAGCTTTTTTGAGATTTTAAGAAGCATCTCCCCCATATATTTCATTCCTCCCATTCCGGTTATACAGTCGGTAAGCACGAGAGCATAGGAAAGTGTGATTCCCGGAAGAATGAAATTGAAAAGAAGATAGGAAATAATCTGCGAAGCCCCTATTACCACCGGCTGCGAAACCGTTGCCTGAGTGAGACTTCCCGTTGAAGCAAGAAGAGTGAAAAGCACGGGAACAAGTGATTTGTTTATAAGCTCAATGGTCGCCGCCGTATCATATACAAGCTCGCTCATTCCCTTAAAAACGCCGGTAACTGCCGTCATAACAAGGGCAAAGCATAAAATAAACGCTCCCTCAGAGACTCCCTCCTTACCAACCCCCACAAACCTCAGAATTCCGAAAAGCAGAATAGGGGCAAAGGCTCCGCCAAGAACCTTTATTACCGTTCTGACCTCGCCGAAAATAATATCCGTCAGGTTACGGGGAATGATTCCTGGGGTTTTCCCTTCCGTAAGCTCCCTTGCATAGGAATAAAAATCAAATTCCTCAATCCTCGAAGAAAGCCCGGATAACGCCTTGTCCGCTTCCTCTGCAGGAGACGCAAAAACTGTGACAGCAGTAAAAAGTATGCCGATTAAAACTAAAATTTTTATTTTCATATGAGTCCTGTTATGCTTTGGTAAAGGCTTTTAATAACCGGCAGGGCAACGGTTAAAATTATAAGCTTTCCCGAAAGCTCTATTTTCTTTCCCAGAGCCGTTTCTCCACCATCCGTAACCAGAGCGGCTCCGTATTCCGATATAAGCGCAATCCCCGTTACCTTAAGAACTCTTCCCAGATAATCCTCTCCCCCCGACACGGCACCGAATATGCTTTTAATTTCCTTTAACGCAACCGAAAGGGTATCTGAAAGCATATACATAATAACAGCCGCCGATGCAAGAACAAGAGCATATGAAAGCTCGGGATTATTCTTTTTTATAATGGGGTTTAAAATTGCTCCCAGAAGGGCAACTCCCACAATCTTAACAAGGAGATTCACAGAGAAAACAAATCCTTTATAACCTTAAAAAGCTCTGCTATATGCCCCACAATCATATAAAGCACCACTATAAGCCCGGCAAGAGTGGTAAGCATCGCCTGATCCTCTCTTCCCGATCTTATAAGCAGCTGATTTAAGACCGCCACAATTATTCCGATTGCGGCAATACGAAATATTAAGTCTATATTCACCTGAAAACACCTCAAAGCAACACAATTCCGAGAACTGCAAAGGAGGAAACCGCCATTGCACTCTCATATTTCATCCTTCTTTTTTCCTCTTCACGGGCGATATCAAAGGATTTTGAAGCCTCCTCACGCAGATTTTTCAGAGCCTCAAGCTGAAGAGATTTTTCTCCCGTATAAAGACATTCCTTAAGCCCTTCAAAAAGAAAGACATCCTCCTTTTTAATGTCACACTCAGAGACGGCACGTTCAAAGCCGCTTCCCATACCCTTTCCCGATTCCGACTCCCTGTTTACAACAGAAAAAAACAAATCTGTTTCCTCTCCTCTTGCGGAAAGCTCCGAAAGAAGACCCGGAACTGTCATATTGGAAACTGAAATCCCCGTTATTATATAATCGAGAGACTTTAAGAATCCGGAAAGTATTTTTATTCGTTTTTTCCCTTTATCCCGCATAAGATATCCGAAAAATATTCCGGCTGTTATGAGAAGTGCAAATCCGTAAAGCTTTATCATATCAGTCTCCGTATACCCTGTGGATTTCCCCTTTGCTGTTAAGAAGCACCCTTAAAGGGAAATTCCTTTTTAATCTTAAATCAGAAACATCACTCATTCCGTGCGCCGTAGCTATAACCCCAACCCCCGACAATGCCCCGTATTCGAGGCATTTTATATCCTCCCCGCTTCCTATTTCATCGCAGAGAATAAGATTTGAGGAAAGAGACCTTATTCCGTGAAGAAAGCCTTCCTCTCTTGAATATCCGCTTAAAAGAAAGCTCCTTTCCCCGATATCCAGCTGAGGCTCTCCCTTATATTCCGCACCAAGCTCAAAGCGGCTGTCTATAACAGCAGGCTTAAGACCCTTGGTGTTTCCGAAAATTCTTGCAGCATCACGAAGAAGAGTTGTTTTTCCGAAGCCCGGAGGAGAAATAATCAGAGTATTTTTAAATCCGCCCCTGTTTATCATTTCAACAAGACCTGCGGCACATCCTTTAACTTCTCTTGCTACCCGTATATTGATTCCCGAAATATCCTTTATGTTTATAAGTTCATTTTTTTCTCTTACGGCTCTTCCGCAGATTCCGAGACGGTGTCCGCCCCTTAAAGTAACAAATCCCTCTTTTACGTTATCCAGATAGGCATAAAGTGAGCTTTCTGTAGCATTTTCAAAAATCAGCTCCAAATCCTTCTGAAACGCCCTTGTTTCAAGGGTTTCATCTCCTTCAGAGGTGTAAATTACGGGAAATAATCCTCGTTTTAAACGGATATCTTTTGCGCGGATGATACTACGTTCAATCTGAAATTTTAAATCCAATGAAAACAAGCGTAAAATATTGTCCATTTTATCACCCTTTGATACATTTTATTATAGCTTGTTCCAATTTATTCCAAATTTATAAGATTATGGTAATATTTTACATTTTTAAAATTCTCTGCAATTTTTCCATTAAAAAAGCAGATGTGAAAAATTCACATCTGCCCTTTATTGTTGATCCACCGGTAAGCGGAGATTCTTAATTCTTAATTCTTAATTCTTAATCCTTAATTCCCTATCTTTTACTTTTCATATGGCGGCTTTTTAACACTGTGGTTTTCATAATATCTGTCTTTATCAATTCCGCTCATAAGAATCTTAACATAATATGCTCTTTTATTTTTCTTTTCAGCATTATAAGTGGATTTAATATCCTTTACAATCTGAGTGGAAAAGCCGTATTTCTTAAGCTCAGCCTCCATTTCAGAGGTTATCTGATTAATTTTTGAATCACACTCAGCTTCATATCCGTTAATTATGGGCTGATATTTTTCGGTAGTCTGCTTAATTGCCGCATCCTTCGCAACCTTTTCAAAAATTCTTAAATCATAATACATAGTCTTTGCAGCATATGCCGCTTCGGTTAATTTGCCGTTATATTCGCTTTCGAGAGCATAAACCATGGCAAGATATTTTGCCTTTATTTCTCCTTCGTTGCCCTGAGGAACAGCTTCCTTTATTATTTCTTCAACAACCTCTTCTTCGGTTTTTTCACCGCTTTCAACTGCCTTTTCCTCTTCCTCAGTCATTTCTCTTATTTCAATTCCCGCTTTTTCCTCAAGCTTTTTCCGGGTATCTGCATTTTCCTTCAATACCTCTTCTTCGGTATTCATAGCCGTAATAATCGGCTCAATATAGCCATTCCAGAGCTTTATTCCGAAGTATCCTCCCACCGAAAGAATAACGGCGAGGCATATTAATACGGTAATTAAAACCTTCTTTTTTCTGCTCATAACATCACCTTTTTTTATGAATGTTTCACGTGAAACATTATTTATTTGTTCTTGTTACGCTGATAATATCCTTAATCTGTTTAAGCTTACCCGTAGCAAGAGAAAGCTTTTCCTTTGAATTTACCTCAAGAGTAATATTGATAATACTAAGTAAGTTTTTGGTAGTCTTTGCGTTAAGGGCTTTTATGGGTATTTTAAGCTCGGAAAGGCAAAGAGTAATATCCATAAGTATTCCCGATCTGTCATTACAGGTAATAAGCAAATCAACAAAGTATCTGCCGTCTTTAAATTCCTTATCTGCCCATTCCACTTCGATGAATCTTTCCCTGTCTCCGTCGGTTTTTTCAATATTATATATTGCCTGACAGTCGGTTCTGTGAACCGAAACGCCTCTTCCTCTTGTGATGTATCCGATAATATCATCACCGGGAACGGGATTACAGCATCTTGCAAATTTAACAAGACAGTTATCAATTCCCTTTACAATAATTCCGGTTTTATCAATTTTACCGCCCGGTTTATTGCCTTTTTCTATAAGCTCATTAATATCAAAGGCTGTTTCCTCAGTCTTTTTCTTATATTCCTTAACACGGTTTATAACCTTATCAAGAGGAACTCTTCCGAAGCCTAAGGTAACAAAGAAGTCATCAATCTGATTAAAAGAAAATCTTTTTAAAACGAAGCCTGAAAGCTCGGGATCTGCAAAATCCTTTAAGGTAAGCCCGTATTTTCTAAGCTCCTTTTCCATGATTTCCCTGCCCTTTGCAAGGAATTCCTCTCTGTTTGCCTTCTTTTCCCATTGAATAATCTTATTCTTTGCCTGAGTGGTTTTTGCAATCTTAATCCAGTCTCTTCCGGGGCCCGCCGCATGAGCAGAGGTAACAATATCAACCACATCTCCGTTCCGGAGCTCGGTTTCAAGAGGCATAATTTTGCCGTTTATTCTTACTCCTATCATACTGCAGCCGATTGCGGAATGAATGGCAAAGGCAAAATCTATGGGAGTTGAACCGAGAGGAAGATTTATAACGTCTCCCTTGGGAGTAAAAACGAAAACCTCGTCCGAAAACAAATCAATTTTAAGATTACTTATAAACTCTCCGGCACTTACGTTTTTCTCTCCTTCAAGAAGCTGACGAATCCAGGAAAGCTTGGAATCCATATCGGTTTTGGAGGTTACTCCCTCTTTATATTTCCAATGAGCGGCAATTCCGTATTCAGCGGTTTTATGCATATCCATGGTTCTTATCTGGATTTCAAAGGGCACGCCGCTGGGTGAAAAAAGAGTGGAATGAAGGGACTGATACATATTCTTCTTGGGCATTGAAATATAATCCTTGAAGCGGCCGGGCATAGGCTTATAAAGCTCATGAGCCACACCCAGAGCCGTATAGCAATCCTTAACATCCTCAACTATTACTCTTACTGCAAACAAATCATAAATTGTATCCATTGTTTTGTTTTTAAGATACATTTTACGGTAAATACTGTAAAAATGCTTTATTCTGCCCTCAATCTGGCATTTAAGTCCTATTTTTTCAAGCTCATCTTCAAGGTTATCCTGAATTTCCTTTAAAACCTTAAGCCTTTCCGCTCTTTTCTGGGCAATCTGAGCGGTAATTTCCTTATATGCAATGGGATCAAGATACATCAGAGACAAATCCTCAAGCTCCCATTTTAAATTGTTTATTCCGAGCCGATGAGCAAGAGGTGCGTAAATCTCCATGGTTTCAAGGGATTTATAAAGTCTTTTCTGCTCGGGAATAAACTTCATTGTTCTCATATTATGAAGCCGGTCTGCAAGCTTGATTATTATAACTCTGATATCCTTTGCCATGGCGAAAAACATCTTTCTTAAGTTTTCCACCTGCTGCTCCTCCTTGGAGGAATAAGGGATTTTTCCCAGCTTTGTAACCCCATCCACAAGAATGGCAATTTCTTCGTTGAATTCATCCTTAAGCTCATCATAGCTTACATCAGTATCTTCAACAACATCATGAAGAAGAGCAGCGGCAACGGTGGATGAATCCATACCAAGGTCGCATAAAATAAGGGCAACCTCGCAGGGATGAGTAAAATAAGGCTCTCCCGAATGACGGAACTGACCCTCATGGTTAACCTTTGAAAACTCATAAGCCTTAGAGATAAGGGATTCATCGGCATCATTATTCATTTTTTTGTGAGCTGTAAGAATTCTTTCAAGCATACTTAACCTCTTTAAACAAGTCTTATATCTTTTATCCTCATCTGAAGATATTTTTTATCTTTATATTCATTTATATTAACGGTTCCGGCAATATAAATATCATCACCGGGCATTAAGGTTCCCGCATATCTGCCCATTGAAAAGCCTATCGCATCAAGATAAACTCCTCTTTTTAAAACCGAAAGACGAAGGTGCTTCCCTTCCTTGAAATCCATACTCTGCCTTACTTTTGCATTTTTTAAAACAAAAACGGGCTCGGGATTGCCCATTCCGTAGGGCTCAAGCAGGGAAAGGGAATCGGCAAATGAAAGATTAAGCTCTTTTTCGGTTATTTCTGCATCTATACTGATTTCTCTTTGTATTTTATTTTCCGATACCTTTTCAGAAGCAAATTTATAAAAAGCCTCCGAAAATTCCTCTAAATTTTCTTTTTTTATACTTAAGCCTGCGGCAAGCTCATGACCGCCGAACTTTATAAGATACGGAGAAAGAGAAAGAAGTGCTTCATATATATTAAAGCCCTTCACGCTTCGAAGGGAGCCCTTCCCTTCATCTCCGTCAAAGCTTATCATAACGCAGGGCTTTCCGAATTCCTCGCATATTTTTGATGCAACAATTCCTATTACCCCGTTATGCCATCCGTCTCCGGAAAGGATGATAACATCCCTGTTTTCAAACTCTTTATCGCTTTTCAGAATCGCCAGGGCTTCCTCATGAATCTCTTTTTCAACATTCTGCCTTCTTATGTTTTCGTTATTTAAAAAGCCGGCAATTCTGGCGGTTTCATTAATTTTTTCCGAAAGAAAAAGCTCAACTGCTTTTTTCGGAGTTCCCATTCTTCCCGCCGCATTTATTCTTGGTGCGAGCTGATATCCCAGAACCCTCGAATCCGCCTTGTTAAAATCAACACATGCCTCTTCAAGAAGTGCGTTTATTCCCTTGCAGGCTCCTTCTCTTATCTTTTCAAGACCGAAGCTTACTATAATTCTGTTTTCATCTGTTAAAGGAACAATATCCGCAACGGTTCCAAGAGCCGTAAGAGCAAGAATTTCATCAAAAATCTCTTCATACTCCCCCATTGCGGTAATAAGCTTAAAGGAAACACCCACTCCCGCAAGCTCACGGAAGGGATAGCTGCAGTCATTTCTTTTGGGATTTATAACCGCCTCGCATTTTGGAAGCACATCCGGGCATTTATGATGATCTGTTACTATAACCTCCATACCAAGGGAATAAGCAAGCTTTATTTCCTCGGTTGCGGTAATTCCGCAGTCTGAGGTTATTATCAGATTCGCTCCTTCATTTTTTATATTTCTGACCGCTTCTTCATTTAGTCCGTAGCCCTCGGAAAAACGGTCGGGAATATAGTAAAAGGCATCTGCACCCTTAAGGCTTAAATATTTCATAATAACCGTAACACCGGTTATTCCGTCCACGTCATAATCGCCGTAAACTGCAATTTTCTCTTTACGGGAAATTGCTTCTTCAAGTCTTTTTTTTGCCTTATCCATATCCTTTAAAAGAAAAGGATCGTAAAGCTTCGAAAGTGAAGGATTTAAAAATTCAGATGCTTTTTCGGGAGTATCTTCCCCGCGGTTTACGAGAATATGAGATATTACTCCGGTAAGCCCAAGAGCCTCTGAAATCCGCTCTGCAGCCTGCTTATCGTATTCTTTGCCTACCCATTTCTGCCTGACCGTGGAAAACACCCCCCATAATACTATAATAGCTTATTATATATCTATTTTTAAATTAAATCAAGCTTTTTTTTATTTTTCAATGTTTCACGTGAAACATTACCGCTTTCTGACCGTTTTTTTAATTATTTTCATTAATGAAATTTTAAGAATTTCAAAAAAACTCTTTATTTTTTTAAAATAGTATGCTATAATATTTTAGATATATTATTATATATAGGTTTTCTTTA
>JAZQFU010000329.1:0-2320 GCA_045539675.1 Clostridia bacterium
ATGCAGCTTCCGGAACGGCAAGTGTGTGCTATACGGTTAACGCAACTATATATATAGTTGATGAAACTTCACTTGTTGCAATTGAAGCGGATGGAAAAATGCTTGAGGGCTTTGATCCTCATATTAAAGAATATACCATAGATTTAAAAGAGGGGAGCAGTCTTCCGGTGCTTAAAGCATATGCATACGATAAGGATTCCGTTGTAAGTATAAATTCTCCGGCAGATGCCTCAGGTGAGTTTGAAATAACGGTTACCAAGGGCGAAAAGTCCTCGGTGTATACAGTGAAGATAAGAACCGTTTATGAAAAGACTTTAACGGAAAATACCCGATATACTCATGCAGATCATTACGTAAGTGCCAGAACCCAGGAAAGTATTACAGCAAGAACTACTCATATTCCTCTTCAGGCAAAATGCGGAGCTAATGACTGGGTAGGATATACGCAGTTTGAGGCAGAAGACCTGCGTGATGTTGAATTTGTTGATACGGCGGTATTTACCGGTAGGGCAGGCAGTAATGCTGAATATAAGTTTTTCGTATCAACACATGAAAATGCAAAGACTAACGATAAATTTGAAGAAATAAATAATAATCTTGCAACACCCATCGGCTCTGCACACCTTGTCGCAAGTGAGTATCACGATTTCATATTTGAAGGCTCGAAGTTGCGTGTTACATCGGAGGGTTATATTGTAATCTGTATGTCTTTGGGCTATAATCCGGACTTTACAAATTACGTTCTGTTTACCAAATTTTCTCTTACGGTGAGGTATGTTACCGAAAAGGCTGACAATGTGCTTGTGAAAACAGATTCTTCGTTTGATTCTTCAATACTTGACGGTGTGCCTGAGGAAAGTGCTCCCGGTACAGGAAAAACTACGCTTACTGTATCAAAGAGCTGGGAAAACAGCGGAGATAAAACAGAGCTTAAAATAAATGTTACTGCAGAAAATCTTGCGCCGGGCAGCAGAACTCTGGTTAAGGCTTTGAGACCCGAAAAAACCGAAGAGGAAGAAGCCTCAACTTATGAAAAATATGCATGGCTTACAGAAATAACTTCTGATGAAGAGGGAAAAGCAAGCACGGAATTTATTTTCTCGGATGTATCGGGAGATTATACCTTTATTATTGATTCCTGTGAGGAAACGGTTTATATTCCGTCTGCGCTTGTTGTGAATAGTTTGATTGACGGACTTTCCGAGGGAAGCTTTGATGATAACGGACTTAAAGAGCTGCTTGACGGAAATCTTAAAGACCTTGCTATAGAGGAAGCTTTATATGCCGGACTCGTGCCGGAAGGCAGAAAAAGTGTCTGCAAATATATAATCGAAAATATTGAGGAAATCACCATTGCCGGCTTTAATTCCATTCTTTCGGATGCAACGGGAATAAAAGGAATAACGTCAGGGGAAAGCCCTGAAAATATTGAAAAGTGTCTGGAAGAAAGAATTATACTTGACGTTATTTCTCAGAATGAAAACTATTCCGACTATATCTCGCTTTCAGACAAGTCAGCATTGATGACTGCAATAAGGGAAGAAGAGTATAATACACCTGAAGAAGTGGAAGAAGCTCTCTTCTCAGCGCTGATGGTTATAAAGGTGAAGGATATATCAAGCTATTCGGAAATAACAGATATTCTGTCGGACTATAAGGATTATGTTTCCTGCTATGATAAATATGAAAATCTGAGTACGGGAAATAATATTAAAGTGAATAAATACTTAACGGATAAGCTTGATTCAATAGATAATCCCGAAGAGCTTAATTCAGCTCTTGAAAAAGGCATTGAGAGCGTAAATAAGCCGGCTCAGCAGCCCTCACGTCCCTCAGGCGGCGGAGGTGGCGGAGGCGGAGGAAGAGGCTCATTGAGTCTCGGAGAAACAATTACGCCCAATCCCGTAATAGAAGAAGCCAAGCTTCCCTTTGCTGATGTTCCCGAAGATTTCTGGGGTTATAATGCCATAAAGAAGCTTTATTTTAAAAATATTATTTCAGGAAAAAGCAGTTCTCAATTCTGCCCCGGAGATAGAATTACAAGAGCGGAATTTGCAAAGCTTATTACCGAAAGTGCAGGCTTAAAAGGTGACCGCATAACCTTAACCTTTACCGATGTTCCGGAAAAAGGCTGGTATTATTCATACATAAAGGCTGCGGTGGAAAATGGAATAATCTTAGGAAAAAGCGAAGAGATTTTTGCACCCGATGAGTATATAACAAGGCAGGATGCCGCGGTTATGATTTCAAGAATATTTAAGGAAAATCAGGAGATAACCAATCAGAAGTTTTCCGATGACGGAGAGATTTCCGATTATGC
>JAZQFU010000330.1:0-9135 GCA_045539675.1 Clostridia bacterium
AAGAAAATTCAATTTTTCCTTGAATTAATTACTTTTCTATTTAGGATATCATAAAACCTTATTAGAAAAGCATGAAACGTGTTTTATCGTTTCAGGCTTAATGTTATTTAGATTTAACTGTTTTTAGTGATGAAATCAGCATTCTGCGAATAGCGCCACATTCATTTTGTGTTTTCTTGTATTTTACTTCTTCGATACAACCTGTTTCATATAGCAATTCTAACCAATACTCCGTTTCATAGCACTCTTTTTGTGCTATTTCAAGCTTTGATATAAAATCATTTTTACTTTGGGCATATTGTGCTTCGTGAAGATTTGCACCTATTGAAGTAGCCGAACGAAGTAGTTGATTTACCAATACCGCTTCTTTATGACTTGATTTAATCTCTCTGCATAAGAAAACAATATCTTTTGCAAATTGCTTTGCTTTATCTCTTAAAATACTATCCGCCATAATTATCACCTCTGCAATAATTATACTGCTATTTTTTTGTTTTTTCATGTTGTATTCTGTACTTCGTACAGAGTGATATTTTTGATAAATCAAAAGTGGTATTAAAACCTTTGGTTTTAGTGGTATTTTATTCGCCAACAAACTGTGCTAAGCACAATACCACTTGCAAAGCAAATACCACTGCGAAGCAATATAACTCGCCAAAAGGCGAATAAAACTGCCGAGTGTCCTTAGGAACACCCGGCATACTTCAGAGGTTTTATTGCTGTCTTATCTTTTTCTTATGCGTTAGCGTTTTTCCATTCTTCAGCCTTTGCCGCAGACATTCTTGTTATCATTTCTTTGGTATATTTGCTTTCTTCTCCCCCGTTTGTATAAAGGAAGAATTTGCCGTCTGCAGTAACATAAAGACTTTCTTCATATCCGTCTTTCTCGCCGAAGTTGCCATAGGTAACCTTTTTTACGAGTTCGGATTTTTCGGTATCGTACTCTACCTTGCAAATAATCTTTTTCATCTTCTGACCTCCTTTTATTTAAAGGGCGGTAAGACCGCCCTAACACTATTGATTTTAAAATGAGTGAACGATTTAGATGCCAATGTTTTTGGCGATATACTCACTTCGTTCGTGCGATATATTTTCGTTTTACTCAAATGCGATATAACTCCGCTTTGCTTCGTTGCGATATGATATAAGAACCTCACAAAATATTACGAAATCAAAGATTTCTATATTTTGGAGAACCTTGTTACTCCGTAATAAATTCCTTTATCTCGTCCCGAAGGGACATATCGCATTACGAAGTAATATATCGCGCCGTAATGTATATCGCAAATTCCGCAGGAATTTATATCGCTGAGTTTAATCGTTTTACGATTAATCCCATTATACCACAGTAGCGCCGGTTAGTCAATCTATTTTTTCTTATTTTCATTAATACGACTTACAACTGCATAATTGTTTCTTTCCAGAAAATCAGGTGCCGCTTCAAGAAGCAGATTATCAAAGGAATAAAAATCCGCTTTCTTATCAGAACCGTTTTCCTTATAAATACGGTTTACATTCTCTGTAAGCTTTTTCAGTCCTTCATAAGAAACCAGACAACCATGAAGACGCTTATGAGGTTTTTTGTTTATTACTTTATTCTTTTCTGCATCAAACCGCAGTTCATTGAGTTTCATGGGCATATATCCGTTTATAAAGTGATATGCGTTCCAGCGGCTATGTTCCTGTGCTATCATCGCCGAAGACGGACTTACCTTATCATATCCTGAACCGCTGTTGTTTATATGCGCTTTAATAATATCTCTGTAGTTCTTTTCCGATTCGGTTTCCCCGGTCTTTTCACGGTAATCAAGCCCCATAAGATGCAGCTTAAGCCTTAAATTATTTGCAAGATATATATTGTTGTTTCTGGTAAACCAGTCAAGCTTTTTCCATTCCTTTTCAACAGTTTCAGATATATCTTCAGTAATAATTTCACCGGTCTTAAGTTCAGCTTTCAACGTATAATAACCGTTTATAAACTTAGCAAGCTCATTCAGTTTATCATTAATTATTACATCATGAGTCAAAATGCTTTCGATATTTCCGTAACAGGTAATATTGCGATGGTTATCAGAAAGCCCGGTCTCATCATGTACGAACAAATGATATTTATCCGATTCACCCAGTTTCTCAGTTATTTTTTTACTGATATCTGCATTTTCGTATTCGTCACCCGTATCTACAATAAAGTAACTGAAGGAATAGGATTCATTTACCATGTTACATATACTCTTAATAATCTCCGCATAAAAATGAGACTCATAAATAACAGAAACGCTGTAAGGAGCATCAGGAATTCCCGCATATTCTCCGGCTTCCTTTTTTATTTCATTAAGCTCTGTGCCAAAGCCCTTTATATGCCATTCTCTCTCATCAAGCTCCGGCGTGTAGATTATATACTCAATCGGAATCACTCTGTATTTCCCGTTTTCCTCGGTTACAAGCTGATTGTTGCAGATAAGCTGCCGGTATATTTCTTCACTCAATGCACCAAAGCCCAGCATAAATACACGAAGCTTAACATTATTCTTTATGATGCTGTTTTCAAAATCAATAAAGGAATCGGGCATATAACGTGTGATGGGGCTTTCCCCGTTGAGACAACGTGCAACAAGCTCATTTTTACTGAATATTTTTATCCGCTCATCTATTTCAGCATCTCTGTACATATCGGATATCTGATCGCGCAGAGTCTGAACGTTCTTTTCATTTACTTCAACATAGTAGCTTACATCTTTTTTTTCCTTCGAAAGATAAGATGCAAAAAGCTTTATTTCGGAAAGAGCCTCGTTTCTGCCGTCAAATCTTATAAAATTATATACCGTGTGATTATTGAATAATCTGCTCTGCAGAAGCTTCAGGGAAAGCGGTCTCATAATAACTGCATATCCGCTCTTCATAAGTCCGTTCAGCACTTCCTTATCGTTTGCCGAATCTGCCAGTATAACGCATTTTTTGTTATTTTCAGCATACTTAACTGCCGACTCACCGCATCCTATAACCACATCGCAATACCCCGTACCGTTAAGGAGCTTTCTTACTCTGTATGCGTTTTTAACTCTTGCTCCCCACAGGGTTATTACAGCAAGAAATGAAGTGATAATTGCCAGAGCTGCTGCTCCGCCATATGCATATATATACAAGGGAAATGCAAGAGCATAGGAACTGACCTGTTCTATATTACATTCACCGACCATCTGCTTTATTGTTGCAGAAACGCACCCTACCAGCGAGAGAACAAGACTATGGGTTTCCGGAGCAGTATACTGAATATGTATTACCGGCAGAAGATATACAATAAGATTCAGCAAAACGGTAGTTGCAAACATAAATCCGTCCGTTATTCTGTTTCTTTTCCCGCTGAACGAAATATACCATATACCTGCTGCGAAAAAAAGCACTTCAAATACAATAAGTAAAATATTTACGGCATCCCATATCATAACTCCGTTCCCCCTTATATTAACATTTTACACTACTTATGTTAACGTGTCAATAAAAGCTTTTCAAACAGATCCGTCATAAGTGCATCTCTTTTTATATTGTAAACATATCTCATAAGATGATTTTTTCCGCTAATGCTGTATAAGTTATCATAGGTGGGAATCCTTGTTGTTATGATTCTTGAATCCATAAAACGGTCGTTATCGTTAAGAAGCCATGCAACAGCGGTAACATCCCATATACAGCGTGTCCAGGGAGTATCGGGTGATGCATAAATTTCCGCCTGCTCAATTGAATGCCCGCAAAGATAATCTGTCAGCTTGTTCTTTCCCTTAAGCCAGTATAAAAGCTCAGGCTTTGATACCGTAAAGGCACTTACCACTCCGAAGCAGGGCAGCTGAACAAAGGGAACTCCGCTTCCCATAACCACTCTTGCCGCCGCAACATCCTGATACATATTGAATTCGTATGTATCGTGATGATGATGAGCATGACCTCCAAGCCATACAACGACGGTATTTTCAGCAACCTCAGGGTTAAGTAAAATTGCCGAGGCAATATTTGTTATTGCTCCGATTGCAACCACATACAGGGGATTTTCCGGAGAATATGCCTTTACCCTTTCGGCAAGATCCCTCGCCGCATCGGAAATAAAGGGTGTTTTCTCATCCTTAAGAAAACTCTCGGAGCCTCTGAATACGGGGTATTCTTCGTCAAGGAGCTTAAGAAGCTTAATAATTTCATCGTAGCTCTTTTTCATCCCGTCGCAGGGGCCTTCCGAATTGTCATTATGAAAGGGCGCTGCGTAAAGTGCCTTTACATTAAGCTTTTCCTTGCTTCTTATCATATACGAAATCGCAAACTGATCGTCTATTTCATTGTATGCATCCGTATCAAGCACCACGTCTATTCTTCCCTCCGGAACCTGAAGATTTTTTATTCTTAAAATATCGTTCATTTTATTCCTCTCTCTTTCTGTAGGTTAAAGGATTAACCCCGTATTTTTTTCTGAAAAGCCTTCTGAAATAGCTCTCGTTTTCATAGCCTGCCTCATTTATAATTTCACTGACAGACATATCTGTGGTTCTTAAAAGCATTGCCGCAAATACGCATCTTTTATCCTTCAAAAGCTCCGAAAAGCTTTTTCCGGTAAGCTTTTTAACAAGAGCCGCAGTATATGATGCTGAATATCCAAGCTCCTTTGCCAGCCCCTGAACATTACCGTCTCTGATATTCCCGGCGATATAGCCTTCAACTTCCTTTACGAGTCTTGAGGATTTATCTTTTTTTTTACGTTCATGGAAGGAAGTCTTTTCATAACCTCGTCTGCTGCTGGAACAGAAGGTGCGGCTCCCTTAACCGTAACCGAAATTGCCGCTGCGGCGCTTGCAGTCTTAAGAATCTCTGCAGGCTCATCACCCTTTGCAATGCCGGCAACGAAATAGCCCGTAAAGGTATCTCCTGCGGCGGTAGTATCAACTGCCTCCACATCAAATGAAGGATGTCGGATAATACTTTCTCCGTCTTTATAAACACATCCCTCGCCCCCGAGAGTCAGCATAATCTTAAGAGCGGGATATTTTTCACCGAAATACGAAAGAGCTTTTTCAGGCTCCTCCTCCCCCGTTATCTGAGCCGCTTCAACCTCATTTAATATCAGGCAATAAAGCTTAGACAAATCAAGTCCTGATATTTTCCCGTTAAAGGGTGAAGGATTAAGAATGATACGCATTTCCTTTCTGCAGGCAACATCAATGATATATTCAATATTGCTTATTTCGTTCTGAAGAATAAGAATATCGTTTTTCTCAAAGTTTTCAAGGACCTTATCTATGTATTCCACGTCTACCATTTCATTGGAGCCGGGAAAAAGAAAAATTGAATTTTCTCCTTTTTTGCTCACCTGAATAATGGCATGGCCGTTTTTCTCGTTTACTTTTTTCACGAAAGAAACATCAACTCCGCTTCCCTTTAAAACATCAAGAAGCATATCTCCGTCTTCACCTATGCAACCTGCGTGAAAAATACGGGCTCCTGCCCTCGAAACGGCAATGGACTGGTTAAGACCCTTACCTCCGGAAAAAACCTCCATACGGTGGCTTGTTTCCGTTTCTCCCACCTGAACAATATGATCAAGAGAATATACATAGTCAATATTGCAGGATCCGAAATTTACAATTTTCATAAAATCCCCTCCTTCTTATATTATAGCACATATATAAAAATAAACAAGGTCTGTTTTTATTAAAAAACAGACCTTGTTTATTATTTTTCAAATCCTTCCTTACCGTATCTTATGAAGGATATAATAACCGATAAAATATTTAATATTTCGCTTATTATTCCGCCCAGAGTGAAATTAAAGCAGTTATGAATAAGCCATGCCGGTGAACATATAAAAACCTGACCGATTCTTAAAATCCGTCCATTTCCCAGCCACATCAGAACGGTCATAACCGATACTCCGATAAAGGTGATTGTGGTGAGAAAAACCTGGAAGGAATTATCACCTATAACAGTAAGGGAAATAATATAGCTTGCCACATAGCAGAGTACTACGACGATAACCTTCCATAATTTCTTATCGCTTTTTCTGTAAAGCATTCCCCGGAGCATACCCGAAATATTAAACAACATTCCCGATATGGCACCAATCATGAAATAGTTTATAAAAAACATCATACTTGCCATAGCTTGAAAACCAAAAAGCTTTTTATTATTTTTCTCCTGAAAAGACCAGAAATTAAATAAAAGACCTATTATTCCGAAGCCTTGCGCAATTATATCGTATACTCCCATTATAAAACTACCTCCTCTATATAGCTTACGGCACTTTCATTATTACTGCATACAGTCGCATCCGAAGCCTCTTTAAGCTCCTCACAGGCATTGGAAACACTTATTCCCAGACCTGCTTTTTCAATCATTGAAATATCGTTTCCGCTATCGCCTACCGCAACGGTTTCCGAAAGGGGAATTTCAAGCTTTGCCGCAAGTATTTCAAGAGCGCTTCCCTTTCCTGCCCCACTTGAAAAAATCTCAAGATTTGAGTTATAGCATTGAACAATATGAAGAGCTTTATTTTCTTCAAGAAGCTTACGGCATTTATATTGCTCATCCTTATTTTTAAAGAAAACGCAAAGGCATTCAACATTTTCAAGACTGTATGCGAATTCCCTGAAGCTTTTCTCATAAAGGGCAAACTCAAGAAGATGAGTCACATTTCCGGGAACATTGTATTCCTCCGCTTTATCCTTAAGCCTGAAATCCACATAGCTTTTACCGTCACAATGGCATATAATATACGAATCAAAGGAAAAGACCGCATCAAGGGCAGCCTTAAGGTTTTCCTTTGAAAGTCCCATAAAAATATTCTTATTTTCCTTTTTATCAAGTATTGCCGCACCGTTGGAATAGATAACGTATCTGATTTCGGGATATGCAACAATATCTTCCATTTCGCAGACAGTTCTTCCGGTGCAGGGAACAAAACATATTCCCCTTTCGGCAAGCCTTCCGATAGCACGCCTGTTTTCTTCAGAAATCCTGCCCTCTGAATCTGCAAGAGTTCCGTCAAGATCGCAGGCAATAAGCTTATATTTTCCCATTTTTATTCTCCATTCGTCCTCACGGATAAAATACATCCGCTTCAACTGATTTAAAATCAGCTAAAGCGGATTGTATCATATTATCCATTTTAAGTCAAGATTCGGAAAGTAATTTGACCTTTAATATAATAAAATGCGATATAGGTCGTTTTAGGTGCGTTTGCAGGCATTTTATAATTATAGTGGTGTGATTAATTGTAAACGTGCCGTTATCGGCACAAATACAGCAAAGATATTTTTAAAATTATTGATTTTGTTCCTATAATGTGGTATAATATATACAGAAGTCAGGAGTGAGTTTATGAATTATTTATCTGTATCGCAAATAGCGAAAAAATGGAGTATGTCCGAGCGTGGTGTTAGAAAATACTGTGCTGAAAATAAAATACCCGGTGCGTTTTTAACAGGCAAGACCTGGAATATTCCTGAAAATGCAAAAAAGCCGGAAAGAATAAACAAAAAGAGCGATGAACCGCAAAATCTTCTTGAAAGACTGAGGGCAGAGAAAAAGTCTTCTCTTAAAGGCGGTATTTATCATAAAATTCAAATAGAATTTACCTATAATTCAAATCATATTGAGGGTAGCAAATTAACCCACGACCAGACGAGATACATTTTTGAAACTAATACTATTGGTGTAGAAAATGATGCATTGAATGTTGACGATATTATAGAAACTGCAAATCATTTCAAGTGTATTGATATGATAATTGATAACGCGACATATAAGCTCACAGAAAAATTTATTAAGGAATTACATTTCACTTTAAAGTCCGGTACTTCCGATTCAAGAAAAGATTGGTTTAATGTTGGCGACTATAAAAAACTACCGAATGAAGTTAGCGGAAAAGAAACCGCAAGTCCTGAAACTGTGGGGCAGAGAATCAAAGAACTTTTGAAATCTTATAATGAAAAGAACGAGCATACATTGGAAGAAATTATTGACTTCCATTATCAATTTGAAGCATTACATCCGTTTCAGGATGGTAATGGTCGTGTAGGCAGACTTATTATGTTTAAGGAATGTCTGAAAAATAATATTGTTCCGTTTATTATCGATGATAGTCTTAAAATGTTCTATTACAAGGGACTTTCCGAATGGAATAACGAAAAAGGGTATCTGACTGATACCTGCCTGTCGGCACAGGATAAATTTAAAAAGTATTTGGAATACTTTATAGTACCATATACCGGGTAACATATAGCTGGCGATTTATAAATTCAGGAGTTTGCTTATGAATAAAAAATTGGCCGTAACGATCTGTGTCCGTGCGGAAGTGGAAAAAAATATAAAAATGTTGTATTGATAATGATTTAGATACAGACTTTTCTATTACACAAACAATTGTGATAATTTGAAAATCTTCCCCCTTCTCCTACTCCATTTCCCCTGCAAGAAACACTACCCTGTCATTTTCAACCGAAAGAAGCCCTCCGGAGGATACTCCGTTTATTTCCTCTCCTTCGGATGTGAGAATTTTAAATTTTCCGGGCTTTACGGTAGTTACGAAGGGAATATGCCCCGGCATAACCGCAAGGTCACCACGTTCACCGCGAAGAATAAGAGAGCGTGCTTTATTTTCAAATATATTTCCGTGGGGGCAGGATAAAACAAGCATAAAATCCTTCATTTTAAGTTTTCCCCTTTTTTCACCGCTTCTTCTATTGTTCCCACAAACAGAAACGCCGATTCGGGAAGAGAATCGTGCTTTCCTTCGATGATTTCCTTAAAGCCCTTTACGGTTTCGAAAAGAGGCACATATTTGCCCTCTATCCCCGTGAATTTTTCCGAAACAAAGAAGGGCTGAGAGAGAAATCTCTGCACCTTTCTTGCTCTTGAAACCAGAAGCTTATCCTCCTCGGAAAGCTCATCCATTCCCATTATTGCAATAATATCCGTCAGTTCACGGTATCTTTGCAGGATTCTCTGAACCTCCTTTGCGGTTTCATAATGCTCTTTTCCCACCGCACCGGGGTTAAGGAGTCTGCTTGAGGATTCCAGAGGATCCACCGCAGGATAAATTCCCTGAGAAGCGATATTTCTTGAAAGCACCGTTGATGCATCAAGGTGGGCAAAGGTGGT
>JAZQFU010000331.1:0-2657 GCA_045539675.1 Clostridia bacterium
GAGGTTGGAAAGCCTGTAACCTTTACTGCAACTCCCGATTCCGGATATAAGCTTACTTCAGTTACATTGGACGGTAAAGTAATTGAAGGTCTTTCCTTTACCGGCAAAGGCGGAACCTATACGGTTGAAAGTCTTCCCTACGGCGGAGAGCTTAAAGCGATATTTGAAGAGAAAAAAGCAACAACCTTCATCGCAGAACTGGATGCAGATAATCTTGAGGTTGCATCGGGAGATACGGTTGTAGAAAAGGCAACATCAAACAAGGCAATAAGCTTAAACGGAAGCACAACCTTCGTAAGTATGAAAACAACGGGAAATACAGTGATTACAGCTGACGGCACAGATGATCTTGCTCTGAAAATTTATGCTGAGGCAGGTACAGGTTCTTCCGGTCAGATTAATATTCTCCGTAATGACCTTAATGTTAACAGAACGGAGAAGCAAAAGGAAATAAGAACCAATGATATAGCTGTAACCTTCAGAGTTAAGCTTATGAACGGTGCCACAATGAGCGTCTATACCAAGGGACTTCCCTCAACCGCAACAATAACGAAAAATGCAAGCGGTTACTGGATGGCTGATTCAAGCTTTATCGAATCCAGACTTTTCAGCGTGGGAAGAGTAGGAAAAGCAGGGTATGTTTACAGCTATACCAAAGATACAACAGAGAATGAGAAAACATACGTTGAGCCTTTAACCTTCAGAGAAGAATATGTTTCATACAAGCTTATTTTCGACTATGATAAAGGAACCTGCGATATATATATGAATGACAAGCTCGTAGGCGAAAATCTGGGGCTTGCAGGCGTTCAGTATCTTTCGGATTTCAGAATATATATTTCTCATCAGAACGGATACAGCGATAAAGAAAATGTAGAAGCTTATGTGGATGATGTTTGTGTTTATTCGATGGCAGAGGAAGATACCAATATTCAGACATCTGTTGTAAAAAGCGGAAACGGTACCGTAGCCTGCGACAAATTCCTTATTGCAGAAGGAGATACCGTTAATTATACCATTACTCCCGCTGAGGGAAGCTATGTAAGAAACGTAAGCTTTAACGGCAAAGCAGTTCCTGCATTCTCAGCTAACGGAACCTCTTGGAAAATTGAAAATGTTACTTCCGCCAATACTTTACAGGTTGAATTCGGAGAATATGCAGAAGGACTTCCTGCAGTTATGATTTCACCTCTTGCAGTAAGAGAGGATAATACAACCTATCTTTTCTGTAAGCTTCTTTCCAACGGTGCAGAAGTGGAATCATATGGTATTATGATTTCCCGCACAACCGAGAATCCTGAAATTACCGATGAGGCGACGGTTAAGCTGCCCTTCTTCGGCGAAGAAAATGAAAACGGCGGAACTAAAGATGCAAAGGGATATTTCGGATTTGCTCTTACCGATTCTACAAACGGTGAGAATCCCGATTTTTACGCACGCCCTTATGTCGTAGTAAACGGTGAATATGTTTACGGACAGGTATCCTTTGTTGAGCCTGCCACATTAACAACAGTAAAATAATCGGTGCGGAGGTAGCCTCCGCACCGCCTTATGCCCCGAAAAAAGAAAGAAGAAAAAATATTTATATTGATTTTGAAGCGTAATTGCTTCGTATTTATTGCCGAAGGCAACAGGAAAGGAGGACAATATGAAAAAAAGATTGATTTCTGCAATACTTACAATTATAATGCTTACCGCAATTTCACCTTTTGTTTATGCAGAAACAGTATTACTGGACAGATCGCTTCCTGAATTTGATGATGAAGAAACCCTGAAAACCTATGATTATTACGGAAGTACTGTTGTCCGCGGCTCAACTGCAACCGGAAACGGAAATGTTTCCCTTGCTGATGTTGATGGTAACAAGATGATAAAATTATCCGTAACCGGGCCTGCAGAATCAAATAACTATGCTGCACTTACAATGTTTACCAGCACAAATCTTGTGGATTATTATAAAAACGGAATGATTATAAGCTTTGATATAAAGGTTGCTGACTGTTGCAGGATATCTTTTTATACACGGGGAACCAGCTATTACACCAACGGAAGACTTTTTGCTATTGATAACGGTGTTCTGATTCCTGCAATTTATACAGACGGTAAGGTGAAAGATGAGACCGACCCTGAGAAGCAGGCGATTTTATCAGCTGATAAAATGTATAACCTGAAGCTTATTGTTGATGTTCCGTCGACTACCTATAAAATCTATCTGGACGGCAAACAGGTGGGAGACTCATATAAGCTCGGATGGTTAAAAAGTGAAGGCTTTAATCCTTTCAGCATTGCATTACTTACGAATGACAGCACGGCATCCTATCCCATAGATTGCTATATAGATAATCTGAAGCTTATAAGCTATAAGGAAAATGGCATTGAAATTGCCTCCGATTATGATATTTCGGATGACGGAGCAGCTGTTGAAAAATTCAATCCCGAATCGGATAAACATTCCGTAGGATTTGATATTTTTAACAATAATACCGTGTCATCAGATATTACCCTTGCATCCCTGAGATATAAAGCCAATGAAAACGGATTCAAGTCTCTTGAGGGTTATAATATCAAAAAAACGGTTCTGACTCCGGTTCACAACAGACTTGAGCTTTCAAAAATGCTGATTCCTGAAAATGATGAAGCTTCATCCTCAAAGCTTC
>JAZQFU010000332.1:0-3940 GCA_045539675.1 Clostridia bacterium
TGGCCTCCGACTTCATTGGGGGGAAAATGAAAAAAATAACCCCCGATGAAAAGGCAATAAAGCTTGCAGCGGAAGCCTGCAGAGCTCTCGGACTTGATTTTGGCGGAGTTGACCTTTTATATACCGAAGACGGATATCTTATATGTGAGGTAAACTCCAATGCTCATTTTAAAAACATAATGGAGCTTACGGGAGTTAATATTGCAGATAAAATTTTTGAATACATACTGGAGAAAATATGAAGGGATTACTGATATACAACCGGGAAGGCGCACAAAGAAACAAATCCGCCGTTAAAATATTTACGGAGGAAGCAGAAAAAAGAGGCATTGAGCTTGATTTTTCCTATGAGGAAGAGGTGCTTCCGCCATACAGCTTTGATTTTGCAATTATGAGGGGCTATGATTACACTCTTTCCCGAAGGCTTGAGGAAAGCGGAATAAGGGTTTTCAACAGCTCTTTCGTCTCAGAAATTGCAAACGATAAGGAAAAAACCTACCTTTATCTTAAGGAGCATGGTATTCCCCTTATGGAAACCTTCCTTTATGAAAAAGAAAAGCCCCATCCCATTGAATTTCCCTTGGTTATAAAGCCCTGCGGAGGTCATGGCGGTGCAGGCGTTTCTCTCGTTCATAATGAAGCTGAGCTTGAAAATGCACTTATTCCCATAAAAAACGAAAAAATAATTATCCAGAAGCCGGCTTCCGAAAAAGGTAAAGACCTTAGAGTTTATGTTATAGGCGGCAAGGTTATTACCGGGATGCTCCGCACCTCTGAAACCGACTTTAGAAGCAACTTCTCCCTTGGCGGAAGGGCTCAAATTCATTTTCCCGATGAAAAAGAGCTTAGGCTTGTTAAAAAGGTTATGGATGTGCTCCCCATTGATTACGGCGGAATTGATATTATTTATCATAAAGGCGAACCTGTTATCAATGAAATTGAAGACGTTGCCGGAGCAAGAATGATTTATACTCATACAGATATAAATATTATAGGCTTATTTATTGAATATATAGAAAATGAAATGAGGAGGCGGTAGCCTCCTCATTTCATTATTTTACCATACATCGTCTGCATCGGTATCAAATATTACAAAAGCGAGTGCTTCGGAATCAAACTTATATACCCAGACATAATCACCGTTAGCCATATCACCCATAGTATATTCATTTGTTTCTGCCACAGAAGGATAAAGTTCATCAGTTGCGAAAGCACTGTTATTGCGGATAAGCATTGAGCATAAGGAATCAGAAATATAAACCTCATTTCCGTCATCAAAGACAGCAGAGTTTCTGCCTATTTCCGCAAGTCTTCCGGAATATATATATCCGACGGAATAATCGTCCTCGTCATTTGAAATACGGATATTATAATTACCGCTTTCAATTTGCTCAATATGATGCGGTGCAAGTAAAATTCTGATTGCTGTTGCAAATCCGTTTTCGTCAGCTATGTACTGAATCACACTTCCAACGCCTATCATATCAACCGAATTCCCCACATCACCGTAAACATCATACATTTCCACGCCGTTATAGTATGCATACAGGGTTACGTTTTCTCCGTTATAGGAGCCGTTTATTATTTTATATTCTACGTTGTTTGCATCCATAGCGGCTCCGGCACCGGTAACATACATAGTATCATATTCGGGAGGACTTCCGCTTCCTCCGGTTTCTTCATCCTCCGCCCTCTCTATATTATATATAACCAGAAGCTCTGCGATTTCTTCACCGGTTGTCATATTCACAAACATTTCATATCCTAAATAATCTCTGTCTGCAAGCTCGGATTTCGCCATAAGGGTTACAGCTTCCTTATTAAACTCTTCGGGATATCCGCTTTCTGAAACATTAATAATTAAAGTATCATCGGTTATTTTTACACCGGATATCGCTTCCTCGGAAGCATAATATCTTCCTTCCCTTGCAAGGAATTTAAGGTTTTCAAATACATATTTGATCTCATTGCCGTAGTACAGCCGATTTATTTCGCCCTGAGCATTAAGTCCAAAGGCAACGGGTTTGGGATTGCTTCCGCCAACTACACCGAAATCAGAAGCTATTTCGTGTTCATATACGGTTCTTTCACCTGTAGCAAAATCAGGAGAAGTAACCTTCACCTTGTCTGCAAAGGCATACACTTTTGCACAGTTATCCTTACCGAATATAACTGCATTAACATAGATATCCGGGCCTGCGGCATCGGAATATACGGTTTCAAGCACTCCGTATTCAAGATTTATATCCTTTTCAAATCTTATGATATTTCCGTAAATATCAGTATAGAATTTTCCTGTATCTGCAATATTTAAAATAACATCGGGAGAACAAGAATATTCATTTCCGCCGATTACGGCATTTCCGTTATCCGTAAAGGTATAAACTCTTCCCTCAAAGGTATTGCGGGAAACAATTATATCCATAAATATATATGCATCATAATCCTCAGATTCAAAAACGGTAAGCACGTCACCCCGTCTTATATCCGAAGGCTCCATTTTATTTCCGTTTTCATCGGTAATATTAAAGGAATAATCTCCGTCATCACCGAACCATATGGAGTGTCTGGTAGTATTATACATATCAGAGAATACGACCTTAAAATCATCATCCTCATAAACATCTTCAACAACCGCTGAGTAATATTCCTTCACGACTATAATATCATAGCCGCTCATATAGGGCTCGGTATCTATAAGAGTTATCTCCGGATATCTGCCCGATATATAGCTGTTCCTGAACTGATCCATACCAAGAGGCATTGAATTCATGTTTGAGAATATCTCGCATCCCGAACTGAGTTTTACATATGTGGTTTTTGAATCCGCTTCTACACTTGTTTCATAGTATTCCAGGAATCCGGCTGCCACGTCAGCATACCCGTTTCTCATCTGCTCTGAAGTAAGAGTAAGAGTCTTCGCACTTGCCACAGGACACATTCCCATAATAACCGGGTTATTTTCATCCTTCATATTAACGTATGCACGGCTTGTAACAAATTTGTTTATCTGAACATCTTCAGCATATGCAAAATCGTTATATCCGTAATAAAGCACTTCATTGCTTTCATAATTTCTATCGCCGTCATACTGCTTTGATATTCTCATAATATCAAAGGTAAGCATTTTTTTATCGGGTGAGAAGCTTACATCACGCACATAGCCTTCAATTCTTGCAATCTTTGATTTTGAAAGCATTGTTTCCGCAGAATAAGGAATTGCATATTCCGGATTTGAACCAAAGGAAACCTGTTCCATCATATCCACTTCAAGTGCATTGTATATAAGCTCTGCAACAATTCTTCTTGTGGATTCTTCAGAATATCTTACTGCTTCATCGGTTATAAGTCCAAGATTGGATGCAACGTAAAGATAAGAATACTCCGAGCCGTCTCCTTCAACCTCACAAAGAGGTGTATAGCCTAATGCCCCCACGGTAAATTTAACTGCATCACCATAGGAAACAACCTCATCGGGTCTGAAGGCTTTTCCTTCTTCAAGAATTCCGCAGTTTAAAGCAACATTAACGTAGCCGGATGCCCAATGCTCACCCGTAACATCCTCAAAGCAGGTATTATAGTCCATAAAGCTTTTCGCAATTTCCTCATAGCCCAGCGCTCTTACAAGCACGGCAATAAACTCTGCTCTGGTAATACTGCTTTCAGGCTTTGCAGTTCCGTCCTCATAGCCCTTCAGTATATTGAGAAGATTAAGAGTATAGAATGCATTGAAATAAGACTCGGTTCCCTTAAGGTCGCTGAAGGGAGAAGTAATTAAAGAAACCGCTTCCTTTTCTTCCTCTTCAGGCTTTTCCTCAGATTCTTCTCCGCCTTCGCCGATAACAGGCTCATCAACGGAATAGCCAACAACCTTGCCATACATATCTACATAGAAGAAGCCTTTCTCATCTACTTCAAAATCAAGCTCGAAATAGTATTC
>JAZQFU010000333.1:0-10716 GCA_045539675.1 Clostridia bacterium
CACCCATATCAGCAGCCTTGGTATAAATACCGCCGCCAACACGGTTGAACATAGCGATGGTTGAGCATCCGAGAGCGTATCCGGAAAGGGTCATTGTGAAGGGAACGAAAGAAATTCCCAGCCAGTTTGTGAAAGCTTCAACATTAGATAAGTCGAGCTGCTTTAAGAGAATACCGAATACAAGGTAAACGATAACAAGACCTAAGAGTGCGAATGCGCCAACGCAAAGTCCCATAACGGAACCGCCGCGGAAAGCAATCTTTAAGGTTTCTCCGATTTTCTTGGTAAGTCTTGCAGTGTTGGAAACACGAACGTTTGCATATGTAGCAATCTTCATTCCAATCCAGCCTGCCAGCGCACTCATGCTTGCTCCGATAACGAAAGCAACACCGGTATACCAGCTGATGAGAGCGGTGAGTACGATGAATATAATGATTCCCACAAGAAGAAGAATCTTATACTCATAGTTGATAAAAGCGTTTGCGCCGATTCTTATTGCACCGGCAATTTCCTTCATCTCGTCAGTACCTTCGTCCATCTTTCTTACCTTAACATAGTTTGCTGCGGCAAGAGCGATGCCCAATGCTACTGCGAGGATGACAAATGCGAGAAGCATTTCCATGGTTTTACATCCCCTTAATTTAATTATTTAATGAAGTTTCGGAAAAAAATCCCCAAAACCCACCATTTAACATTATAATTGTTTGTAAAGCATTTGTCAACAGAAAAATTTGTTAGTTTTTTGTCAAACAATTCTCTTTACCAAATCTTAACCGCCTATAAAATATTTGAATTGAACGGAAAACGGCTCTGCGTCTTATCGCAGACCCGTTTTAATCTTTATTGAAACTTTGCCTCACACCGGTATATGGGAAAACCTGAAGAAGAGAATTTTTCTTCATATTCGGTCATAATGTTTCCCTCAAAGGAGGAGTTATGTAAATCAAGGGTGATGTTCTTGAGTCTCAAGCCGTAATCCGCAAAGGAATTAAGAGAAAATTCAAAGAGCGGCCGGTTATCGGTTTTAAAATGTATTTCCGCACCGGGGGAAACGATTGCGGAATAGATATCAAGAAACCTTTCATGGGTAAGCCTTTGCTTTCTTTTTCCCATATTGGGAAGAGGATCGCAGAAATTAATATAAATACGGTCGCATTTTGAAACCGTTTCAAGCTCCTTTAATACCATTGCATCCCCGCAGTAAAGTCTGACGTTTGTAAGCCCGGCTTTCTTTATGCTTTCTGCCGCGTGAACCATAATATCCTTATTCTTTTCAAAAGCGAGAAAGTTTACCTCCGGATTCCTTTTTGCTGTCTCGGTAAGAAATCTTCCCTTACCGCAGCCTATTTCAAGATAAAGGGGTGCATCGGTTTTAAAAAGAGACTTTATATCTTTTTTATAATTCTCAAGGTCATATATAATAATGTCGCTGCACGCCTCAAGACGTTCCTCTCTGTGTTTCATTTTTCTCATTCGCATTGGCTTTTCCTCTTTTCGGTAAAGTAGTCTTTTATAAGACGGCGGCATTTTTCTTCATATATACCGCCGAAAATCCGTGTTTTACATATCATGGGAAACCTGGCGGGAAGGTTATCTGCCGAGCCGCAGGCACCGTGGGATGAATCGTATGCACCGAAATATATATTCTTTATTCCGGCATTTAAAATTGCACCGGCACACATAGGGCAGGGCTCCAGGGTAACGTATATATCACAGCCCGAAAGATTTCTTCCGCCGGTTTGCATAAGAGCTGCTCTTATTGCCTCAAGCTCCGCATGGCTTACGGCATCAGCACCGTTTTCACCCTTTGCAATTATTTCATTGTTAAAGGTAACAACCGCTCCCACCGGAACATTTCCTTTTGCCCCTGCGCTTTCCGCCAGAGCGATTGCCTCATTCATAAATTTATAAATCATAGCAAAAACCTCACGGAATAATATATCTTATTAAGGATGATTTGTCAAGAATTCAAATTTCTGCGGGAGCATTGCAAAAAAATATTAACGGTGATATAATAAGGTGAAACGGAGGGTGGTGCTTAAGATGATTGACAGGAAGCTTCTCAATATACTAACGGAGATAACTCCCGAAGAAAAAAAGATACTTGACGGGAAAAAGAGTATTGATACCGAAATATATATGAATAAACAGGACGGAGTTATAAATAATAAAAAAATACTGTCTGACGGGAGTCTTATAGCAATCAGACCGCATACAAGGTTTGTTCATTTTCCTCTCCATTCCCACGATTACGTTGAAATTGTGTATATGTGCAGCGGTTCTTTAACTCATATAGTTGACGGAGAGAAAATACTTCTTGGCGAGGGAGAGCTTCTTTTTCTCTGTCAGAGCGCAAGGCACGAGATTCTTCCTGCGGGAAAGAACGACGTTGCGGTTAATTTTATTGTTCTTCCCGAATTCTTCGATACGGTACTTAAGATGCTGGGGCAGGAGGATACTCCTTTGAAAAGCTTTATTATAGATTGCCTGAGAGGTAAGAAAGCAAAATCCGGCTATCTTCATTTTAAAGTATCAGATATTCTTCCCGTGCAGAATCTTACGGAAAATCTCATATGGTCGCTTATAAACGACCGTACGGATGAAAGAGGAATAAACCGTATAACCGTCGGGCTTTTGTTTTTACAGCTTATATCTTTTTCCGAAAGAATAGTTCACGGCGAGCTGTCGGGCGAGATAACTGTAAGAGCTTTAAAATACATAGAGGAAAACTATAAAAGCGGAAGTCTTAAAGCCCTTGCAGCTCAGCTTCATTACGATGCAGGCTCCGTTTCAAGAGAAATAAAAAAGAAAACGGGAAAAACATATACAGAGCTTGTTCAGGAAAAAAGACTTTCCCATGCCTGTTATCTTCTTGAAAATACGGATATGACCGTTGAAGAAGCGGCAATGGGAGCAGGATATGAAAACATAAGCTTTTTCTATCGGATTTTCAGAAATAAATACGGAATTACTCCCCGTGAATACAGAATGAGATAAGTTGCAAGATAAGACATATTTTTCGCCATAATCTGTTATTCCATTATGGGTTCTTTGTGATAGAATCTAATTAAATTATAGCGGCTGTCACGCTAAGATAAGGATGTGGATAAATTGTCAAGATATGAGGAAGCAAGAAAAATATATGAAGAGCTGGGGGTTGATACGGAAAAAGCACTTGATATTTTAAAAAACGTGCCGGTTTCCATGCATTGCTGGCAGGGAGATGACGTGCAGGGCTTTGATAACGGAGAGGCTCTTTCGGGAGGAATTCAGACCACGGGAAACTATCCGGGCAGGGCAAGAAATCCCGTAGAGCTTATGGAGGATATTGATAAGGTGTTATCATTCATTCCCGGTCGTAAGAAGCTTAATCTTCACGCAAGCTATGCAATTTTCAAAGGCGAAAAGAAAGACAGAGACTGTATTTGCCCGGAGGATTTTGAGGAATGGGTAAAATTTGCAAAGGAAAGGGGAATGGGCATTGATTTTAATCCCACCTTTTTCTCTCATCCAATGGTTAAGGATAATCTTACCCTTTCATCTCCGGATGAAGATATAAGAAGCTTCTGGGTGCGTCACGGCAAAAGGTGTATTGAAATTTCGGAGTATTTTGCAAATGAAACGGGAATCCCCTGCGTTATGAATATATGGATTCCCGACGGCTATAAGGATATTCCCGCAGACAGACTGGGTCCCCGTGAGAGGTTTAAGAAATCCCTCGATGAGATTTTATCTGTTGCTTACGATAAAAGTAAGGTTTACGTCTGCCTTGAATCCAAGGTTTTCGGAATCGGAGTTGAATCCTATACGGTAGGCTCTGCCGAATTCTGCTTAAGCTATTCCGCAAGCAGGGGAATAACTCCTCTTATGGATAACGGTCATTATCATCCTACCGAAATGGTATATGATAAAATTTCCGCACTTCTTCCCTTTAACGAAAAAATTGCTCTGCATGTAACGAGAGCGGTAAGGTGGGATAGCGATCATGTTATTCTTTTTGATGACGAGACAAGGGAAATCGCAAAGGAAATTGTCCGGAACAATGCTCTTGACAGAGTATTTATTGCTACCGACTATTTCGACGCTTCCATAAACAGGATTTCTGCGTGGGTAACGGGTATGAGAAGCGTGCTGAAATCTCTTCTTTATGCTCTTCTTCAGCCGGATGAATATATGCGGAAGCTTCAGGAAAAGGGCGATATGACTTCCCTCATGGTGGTAAGTGAAGAAATGAAAACCGCTCCCCTTGGAGATGTATGGCAGGAATTTCTTAAACGTGAGGGAGTAAAAGAGGATTACTTAACGGAAATATCCGAATACGAAAGAAAGGTTCTGGTGAACAGAATATGAAAAATATAAAAGAAGCACCCTTTGTTACGGAAATGAGAAATATAACCTCAAATATGTACCGCCTTGGCTGGGATGAAAGAAACGGCGGAAACATAAGCTATATGCTGAATGAACCGGAGGTGGCGGAATATCTCGATACAGATAAGGTAATAAGAGAAATTCCGTTGGGCTTCAATGCAAAAAAGCTTTCAGGTAAAATTTTTATTGTTACCGGAACGGGAAAATATTTCAGAAACGTATATGATAACCCTGAAGTAAATCTCGGAATTCTCCGCATTTCGGAAGACGGGGAAAAAGCCGGTCTTCTCTGGGGATATGAAGACGGAGGAAAATTCACCTCCGAGCTTCCCGCTCATCTTATGAGCCATATGGCGAGGCTTGAAAAGGATCCGGAAAACCGGGTTATTATGCATTGCCATCCCACCTATACTCTGGCAATGAATTATGTTCATGAGCTTGATGATAAAAAATTTACACATTCTCTCTGGGAAATGTGCACCGAATGTATTGTTGTTTTTCCCGAGGGAGTGGGAGTTCTTCCGTGGATGCTTTGCGGAACAAATGAAATAGGGGAAGCTACTGCCGAAAAAATTAAGGAATTCCGTACTGTAATATGGGGAATGCACGGTGTTTACGGCGCGGGAAAAACAATAGACGAAACCTTCGGTCTTATTGAAACCGTGGAAAAGGCGGCGCAGGTTTATATGCTGACGGCGCATCTGCCCAGAATCAATACCATAAAGGATGAAGAAATGAAAAGACTTGCGGAATTCTTCGGTGTTGATTACAGAAAGGATTTTCTTGACCTTTAATATTACGGCATAATTACTGTTGCAGTAAATTAATATTGAAAAATATCCGTATTAATGTTAAAATAGCTTCAGGTGATTAAATTGATGCTTAAAGATACTATAGCCGCAGTCTCAACTCCTCCCGGAAAAGGCGGAGTTGCGGTAATAAGAATAAGCGGCACGGAAGCTGTTGAAATAACAGGAAAAATATTTCGTATGCCTTCGGGGAAAAAGCTTTCGGAAGCTCCCGAAAGATACGCATCCTTCGGAGAAATAACCGATGAAAATGAAAATATTATTGATCAGGTGCTTGTAACCTGCTTTTATGAACCCCGTTCCTTTACGGGGGAAAATGTTTGTGAAATTTCCTGCCACGGAGGAAGTGCCGTTACGGATATGATTTTAAAGGAGCTTGTTAAAAACGGCGCAAGACTTGCGAAGGGCGGGGAATTTACAAGACGAGCTTTCATTAACGGCAAGCTTGACCTTGCTCAGGCGGAAGCGGTTATGGATATTATTTCTGCCGAGGATGAATACGGAGTCCGCTCGGGAGAAATGCACCTTAAGGGTGCTCTTGCGGAAAAAACCGACGGAATCCGTCAGGCACTTTTGGATATCGTTTCAAATATCCTTGCGGTAATCGACTATCCCGATGAAGAGATAACCGATCTTAAAACTGCGGAAATAATAAATACACTTGAGGGCAAGCTTAAAGAAACCGATGAGCTTATTGCAACCTATAATACGGGGAAAATCATAAGAGAGGGCGCGGATATTGTTATAGCCGGAAAGCCTAATGCAGGCAAATCCTCTCTTCTCAATGCCTTTCTTAACGAGGAAAGAGCAATTGTGACCGATATTGCGGGAACAACAAGAGATATATTGGAGGAGCAGGTAAGCCTCGGCGGTCTTAAGGCAAGAATAACCGATACTGCAGGAATAAGAGAAAGCGGAGATACCGTTGAAAAAATCGGAATAGAAAGAGCGGTTTCCAGAGTAAAGGAAGCAGATCTTGTTATTTTTGTTGCAGATAATCATGCCGGAATTACTGCAGAGGATATTGAAATTGCGCAGCTTGTTAAAGGAAGACCCTCTGTTGGGGTTATAAACAAATCCGATCTTGAAGGAAGTATTGACGAAGAAGAAATAAAAGCTCTTACCGGCTGCGAAAGAGTTTTTGAAATAAGTGCGGAAAAAAGAAGCGGAATTCCCCAGCTTACGGAATATATAAAAAGCAAGGTGCTTTCGGGGGAAATCAACGTTAAAGATAACCTGTATATTACTAACCGCAGGCATTATGAAGCTCTGCTTCTTGCGAAAAACAGCATAAAAAAAGCCGCAAACGCCCTGAAAACAGGAATGTTTGCGGATATTGTGACTATTGACATTGAAAATGCAATTTCCGCTCTCGGAGAAATCTCCGGAGAGACGGTAAGCGAGGAAATAATCTCAAATATTTTCTCAAAGTTCTGCGTCGGAAAATAATTTAAAGTAGTTAAGCCCCATAATTTTTTCCTTGGCGCTGTCGGGAATATCTGAGAGCATGGTGCGTGCATAAGAAATTCTCTGATCGGAAATGGGAAAATCCGTTCCGTAAAGGATTTTGTTTTCATCACCGTATTTAACCAGATGCTCTAAAAGATTTGCTCTCGGCATTCCCATGCAGAAATCGCAGTAGGCATTTTCGTAGGTTTTAATAATTTCTGCAGTCAGGGGATAACCCGATTCAACTCCCGAGTGGGCAATGATAAATTTGCCCCCGGGATATTTTTTTATTATTTTTTCCATTTCCATAACGTCTGCGGCACTCCAGGTATGAATAAGAACTATTGTGCCGTTTTCATCTGCATATTTATAGCAGGGGTCAAAAAGCGGTGAAGAAATAGCGGTTCCGCAGTGGGGTGGATGAATCTTTACTCCCACCATTCCCTTTTTGCGGCATCTTTTTATTTCCTCAAGAACCCCGTTTTCATAGTTGGGATTTACGGTAACGTAGCCCTTTATTTTTCCGGCGGATTTTTCCACGGCTTCCATAATGGTGTTGTTTCCCGTAATAAAATCTCCCACGATGGCACGGGTAGAGGAAATTGCTGATTCCTTTATTCCGATTTTTTCCATGGAATATAAAAGTCCGTCAAGGGTTCCGTCTACGGTAGCCGTTCCCGGGAAGTATTCAATATGAGCGTGAGCATCGCATATAATAAGATTTTCGGGAATCATTCCCTTAAGATACATTTCTTTGTAGTTCATATGAGCTTCACTCCCGTAAGTCTTTCAATATTTTTATGGGCAATGTTTTCCTTTTCGGAATCAGTAAGAGTGGAAAGAATAATTCTTCCCACAAACGTACTTGCGGCGAATTCGGGGGCATGGGAGGCAAAAACAAGCCTTTCCGAGCCGAATCTTTCAACAAGCTTCTCAATTTCAAAGCCGGGAGACGGTGAACAGTCGGAATATACGTTATCAAGCTTTTTCATCAGTATAAACAAATCGGGATTTCTTGAAAAGCCCTGAGGAAAAAGAATGAAGTTCACATTTTTGTATTTTGATGCAATTTCGGTAAACCCGGGCAGCGCACCTGCAGAGAAGGGCATTGTAACAGTCATTTTGAGTGAATCGAGAATCTCAAAATATTCTCCGCAGAAAAATTCACTTAAGTTTATTCCGTGCAGGGCGGGATTCATATTCATTACCCTGATTCCGTCTTCCTTAAGGATTTTTTCGAATTCCGCCGCCGCGTTTTCACTTAATTCATTATTCATCAGGAATGTATATGAGGGAAGAAAAAAATCGTCTCCTTCAAATTCCTCTTTAAGAAGTCTGTTTTCTCTGAAATCTCCGTTTTTAACCGCAAGGTTATGCATACAGTAAGCTTTTTTTACGTTTAAGCCTTTAAGAGTTTTTTTAACAGATTCCTTATCGTAGGAAATCCTTTTTACGGGGATTGCAGGTATTCCTACCGTGCAACCGCAATCTATAAACTGTAGCTCCACTTTCTTATGCTCCTTTAATCCATTCAATTATTTCCACAATATGCTCATCCCAGAATTCCCAGGTATGAGCACCTTCATATTCTCTGTGAATAAGATTGTAGTTAAGAGGCTCAACATGAGCAAGGAATTTTTTATAATCCTCAAACATAAAGTCCTCGGTTCCGTTAATAATCAGAATCCGGGGATTATTTTTTCTGCCTTCAAATTCCTTTGTAAGCTCAAACAAATCTTCTGAAGGGGGAACGGTGAAGTTTTCCCCGAATACTGGGATAAGAGTTTCGGCGAAGAGGGGATTTTCAAGCATTGTAACAGGAGATAAGGCTCCTGCACCGCTGAAAAATTCATTTTCCTTTAAAGCAATTTTCATTGCTCCGTAGCCACCCATTGAAAGTCCTGCAACGTACCAGCTTTCACGCCCTTCGGGAAGCTTTAAGAAGGAAGAGGCAATACGGGGGATTTCTTTTGCAACGTGCTCATAATATTTTCCGCCGTACTTCATATCCGTATAAAAGCTTTTTCCGCCGCCGGGCATAATAACATTTATGCCATAGCGGTCTGCATATCTTTCTATTGAGGTTCTTCTCGCCCATATGGAATTATCGTCGGATAATCCGTGAAGCAGAAGAAGGTTTATTCTTTTTCCGCCAAGCTTTTCGTTGCCGATTTCTCCCTCGGTCTGATTCTGGGGAATAACCGCATAAAAATCAGTCTGAATCCCCAACGCCTCCGAGAAATAATTTAATTTAATAAGTGCCAAGAAACCACTTCCTTTCGAGAATAAATTTTATCATAACCCTATCTTTAAGTCAATGCTGACTCCCGTGAATGCGTTCTTAAAGAAAATAAAATAATAAAATACTCACAATAACATTATATATCAGATACAATATAGTCGAAATATAATTTATAATTAATTCCAAAAAAGGAAAAATATGGTATATAATTATTCTGAAAGGAGCGAAAAATGATGAAAATTGAAGAAAAAACAGGTATTGCGGATATCCGTGGGGAAAAGGAAAGCTTTCAGGTAGAATACTATGTATTTAAGGAGGGCGATGAATGGGGCATAAAAGCGGTGAAGCTTTGCGACGGCAAAGAAAAAGAGGCATCCTCCGTGGGGAAGATAACGCCTCTTTATGAAAAAGCACTTGCAATGGCAGAAAAACTTCTTGAGCATACGGTTACGCCCGTTTGTCTTAAGGATGCCATTGAAAATCTGATTTGCTGATTTTATTTATTGCCTTAAGAAAGCTTTTTATTTCTTTTTCTGTTGTGAAGAAGGAAAGGCTGGCTCTTACCGAGCCGGCTTTTTCCGTTTTAAGAATGCGGTGCATGGGGTATGCACAATGAAATCCCGGACGGACTGCAACGGAAAAGCATCCGTTAAGCGCATCTGCAACATACTGACTGTCCTTTCCCTCAATGTTGAAGGATACAAGATTGGAAATCTTAATTAAATCCGGGGGCGAGTGTACGGTGACTCCTTTTATTACCGAGAGCCCCTCGTATAGCTTTTGAAGAAGCATATGCTCCTTTTCGTAAATTCCGGAAACTCCGGTTTTTAAAAGAAAACGGATTCCCTCTGAAAGACCGGCAAAGCCGGGACAGTTTAATGTGCCGCTTTCAAAACGGTCGGGGAGGAAATAAGGGTTTTCATCCTCCTTGGAATTACTTCCCGTTCCACCCTCAATGACTGTTTCAAGCTCTGTGCCCGGTGAAATATAAAGAGCGCCCGTTCCCTGAGGGCCGTATAATCCCTTATGACCGGGAAAAACAGCCATATGGGTTTTGTTAACGTCGATGGGAATAATCCCTGCACTCTGGGATGCATCAATAAGAAGGGGAATTCCGTAGTCAGATGCAAGCTCATACGCTCTTCCGATATTCTGAATCACTCCGTTAACATTTGAGGAATGATTGATGATTATAAGCCTCGTTTTTTCGTTAATGAGGGAAGGGATTGCTTCCATATCAGAAATTCCGTATTCATCGCAGGGGATGAGCGAAACCCCGGCACCCACCGATTTTAACGGGCGTATTACCGAATTATGCTCCGTATGGGTGGTTATAACGTGGTCGTTTTCTCTTAAGCTTCCCTTAATGGCAAAATTAAGACCGTAGGTTGCGTTGGGAGTGAGAATGAAATTATCCGGATAAGCCGAAGAAAAAAGCTCAGCCAGAAGCTCCCTCGTACGGTAAATAATATTCATGGATTTAATGGAAAGGCGGTGGGCGGCGCGTCCCGGGTTGGCAGGTGCCGAAAGCTCCTTTAAAACTGCCTTTAATACCCCGGGCGGCTTTTTACCTGTTGTGGCGGCGTTATCTAAATAGATCAGCCGTCAATTCTCCGGTAGCCCTCCTCCGTCTCTTCAAAAAATCCCTTTATCACAATGCCGTTTGAAGCGGCGGTTCTCTCCACCAGCTCTTTATCCTTTATTCTGAATCGAAGGCAATATGCACATCCCTTTTCGCTTATGGTTGAGGGAGCATGCATAAGTGCAATATATCCGGTTTTTCTGTCCAGAAGCTTTTTTAACCTGTTAGCATAGGTTATAGATGAAAAATAAGCCAGACAATACATA
>JAZQFU010000334.1:0-4175 GCA_045539675.1 Clostridia bacterium
AGATCCTCAACAATATCAACACATTCGCATCCGCCGTAATATGTCTTTCCGGGATATCCTTCCGCATATTTATTGGTAAGAGGTGAGCCAACTGCCTGAAGAACCGCTTCGGAAACAAAGTTTTCCGATGCTATAAGCTCAATATTTCCTCTCTGCCTTGCAACTTCCTTTTCAATTGCGGAAGCAACCTCTGCATCCTTTATTCTGTCGGTAAAATTCATTTTCTTTTCCTCCTGAGTAACTTCTCATAATAATCTGATTTATATATTATCACATTTTCCTTTTCTTTTCAACAATTATTTTTTTATATTGACATTTCTTTACCCGATTTTTATAATTAAATAAAAGGAGGTTTAAGTTATGACCAAAAAAGAAAGATATTTTAAGATAAAAGCCGGCCTTGATATTCTTTATCCCGATGCCGGTTGCTCACTTGTATATAAAAAACCTCACGAGCTTCTTATTTCCACCATTCTTGCGGCTCAATGCACCGATAAAAGAGTAAATATAATCACGAAAACTCTGTATAAAAAATACACCACCGTTTCGGATTTTGCAAATGCGGATTATGAGGAGCTTTGCGAAGATATAAAAACTGCAGGACTTTTCCGCACCAAGGCTAAAAATATTATTGCCTGCTGCAAAAGAATCATGGATGTCTTCGGCGGTGAGGTGCCGAGAACTCTGGAAGAGCTTACTTCCCTTGCGGGAGTGGGAAGAAAAACCGCAGGAATTCTCTTAGGCGATGCCTTTGATACTCCTGCCCTGGTTATAGATACCCATGCAAAACGGCTTGCAAAAAGAATGGGCTTTACCAAAAATACCGATCCTTATAAGGTTGAGCTTGACCTTGCAAAAATAGTTCCCGAAGCGGATAAATCAATCTTCTGCCATCAGCTTGTACTTCACGGCAGAGCCTACTGCATGGCAAGAAACCCAAATTGCGAGGGATGCCCCCTGAAGGGAGATTGTCCTGCAATGCTTAAATAAATTTAACCATTACAGAACAATTGAAGTAATAGGTAATAGTGAAGAGGGAAAAGGTGAGGTGGCATCCTCCGGATGCAATTTAAATGCAATGCACAGCATTGCCATCATAACGAAATTCAAAGAATTTCAATTCATGCCCCTTTGGGCAATTAATGGCATAGCCAATTCATGATAACGGAGTTATCAATTCATTCAGAAAATATGAATTGCTTTCAGCATGAATAGAAATCAGAGATTTCATGAATTGAACCTTACGGCTCATGAATTGCACCTTGCGGTGCATTAAGGTGGAAGCCTGCGGCTTCAAATTAAATGCATTGCACCGCAATGCCACCATAATGAAATTTGAAGAATTTCAATTCATGCCCCTTTGGGCAATTAATGGCGAAGCCAATTCATGATAACGGAGTTATCAATTCATTAATAAAAAATAAGGCCGTGAAACAAAAGTTTCACAGCCGTATTTTTTGTTAGTCAAGCACTACGGTTTTAACATCTCCGTAAACAATCTGCTGACCTTCACTGTTTGTAAAGCACATATAAGGTCTTGTATAATACTTGCTTCCCAATTTACCCATATGAACCAGGAATATTCCGTATTCGCCTGTTGCTTTAACCTTTTCGGTTGCTTCAAAGGTAACACAGCCTTCTCCGTCCATAACAGGAGCTTCATTGGTTGCGGAATAAATTATTCCGTAGCTGTCTACTGCTGTTTTATATCCGGGAATTATTTTTCCGAAGGTTACGCTATAGGTTTTCTCCTCGGGAAGATAATAATTGAAGCCTGCAAGTGCGGGATCGGATTCGGGATTTTCCTCAAATACTACCGAAATATTCATAGCTTCGGTAACACAATCCATTGTATAAAGATTATCTGCGGAGGGTTTAAGCTCCGTTTCACCTGCGGTAACAGAGGCTACGTGATGGTTTTCCGAAGGAACAGCCTTAAAGGTTAATTTTTCAGCATGAGGAACATTTACCGTTGTTACGGCAGCCCCGTCAACCTCTACGGTTCCGTTGCCCGTAACATTAAATGCCACTTCATATTCAGGCATAGCCTTGGTAGTAAAGCTGTAGCTTTCGGTTAAAACCTTACCCAGGGGGCTCTTTATACCGTTAAGAGCTATCTCATATTCGGTATTTCCCTTTAAGGGTGCTCCGGGAACTACGGTATAGATATTATTTGCCTCATCCGTTAAGATAACATTTTTCGCCATAACTCCATTGACTTTAACCTGAGTAGCCGCCACGCTTAAAGGACGGGTATTAAATTTAATCTGAATACCTTCGGGATCTGTTTCGGTATCCGAAACAACCTTTGCATCAAAGCTTGTAGCGGGAGCATACATTTTCATATAATCCATTTCCATATATCCGCCGTTACCAAAGCCTACGGATATATAGCCCCACAGATATTTTTTGTTCTTCCAGTAGTTGGCTATGAAGCCGCCTTCATCGTTTATTGAGCCTTCAACGGCAGATACCGTTCCCATAAGCTCACCGTTTAAATAAATCTCACGCTTTTCTTCGGTTCCGCTGTATAATACGCTTACCGTTGCCCAGCTTCCTTCAGGGAAGGGAGTAAGATACTGATTTCTGTGGTAACCTTTATGTATACCGGGTGTAAGATATGCAACCGAGGTGGAATAATCGAGCCAGATGCCTGCAGAGGGCATTGCACCGTAGGCCCACTCTTCGCCTATACCGTCGGTATATCCTCGCCTTGAGCCCATATCCAGACGTACTCTGTATTCATATACAGCGTCGGGAACCGTTGCTAAAGAGCTTTTATTTACTACAGGAAGATTGGCAGTATAAATAATCGTATTATTATCTCCGGGATTTCTTGTTACCTTCCATACGGAGGTATTGTCATCCGTTGTTGTAATTTCCGATTTCCAGTTGGTATTTGTTGTTGTGGGAGCCAATGCATCTGCACCGAAGGTCTGATACGCCCATGTTTCCTCTTCGGTATATGAAGCTGTTTTGGTTGTTATTTCAATAGCCTCTGTGCAGCTTCTTCCTATGCCGTCGCATACTCCGTTGATATTTAATGTATAACTCTTAGCTGCCGCAAGCTCATTTGCAGGGATAACCTTATATGTAGTTTCATTAACATATTCAACCGAAGAAATACCGGTTCCGTCTGAAAAGCTGAATTTATCTGCCGAAATATTAACGGGAGGATTATTAAAGGAAACAGTAATTCCTTTGGTGCTTACCGAATCCTTACCCTCAATATCTGCTTTCATAGACGCATTTTCTTTTATTTCATAAACCTTAACATAATCAACCTCTATTTCCGTGCCCGGAGTATGAGGCGAATAGTAAGAAATATTGGGAGCAAAATATTTAGCTACGGGATTTGTATTGCTTTTTGAAAGCTCCGGCTGATTTTCGGAAACCAAAACGCCGTCTAAATATATATCACGACTGCTGTCTGCAGGATCGTAAACATAAGTATAGGTATGGAACTCTGTGTTTTTATGTTCCTCAGAGCTTATTACGGTTATGATATTTTCTGCATTCTTTGTATATACCTTATCCACATAAGCGGAACCTCCTATCCATGCAGAGGTCATTCCGTATCTTCCGTAAGTTGCATCATAGAATCCCGATAGTGAGCTGATTTGTGCATAAGAGGTTTTGGGATTCATCTTCACCCTCATTTCATATACCATTTCGGGAACGGTTTCCTTACTTCTGTTATCTACCTTCCTGAAAAAGTAGGTTGAACCTGCATTTGCGTTTGCCGCAATATCCGTAATCTTAAGAACGGATTCTCCGCCCACGCTGTAGTTAAGCTCAGCTTTGGAAAAGTCGGGATATAATACGTTCGTAATCCCTGTAGATGCCGAAAAATCCTCCATGTAGTATACTCCGTTTTCATCGGGCGTAGTTAATTCTCCCGCTGCCATAACAGCAGAGGGAACCATAAGCGCCGACAACATAATTGCCGCTGAGATAATGACTGAAAGTAATTTTTTCATTTTTCTTCTCTCCTTAATTTTTTTAATTCTGCGACCTTTTGCTTTTTGTTTACTATTCCTTTTTCCTCCTCTCCTCTGCGTATTTTATATTCCTTTCGAAATAGCCGTCCAGAGTTTCAAAATCAAATTCTTCAGCTATTTCCAAAGCAGTTACATCATCCATTTCCGAGCTTAAGAGGAAGGAACCTATGTAGC
>JAZQFU010000335.1:0-2260 GCA_045539675.1 Clostridia bacterium
GGATCTCCCGGATATACTTTGCAGGAAAACACCTCCTGAGAGATATCGTAAATTTCCATTTTATCATCCTTTCCGGCTTGCCGCAGGGCTTATGCCGAATCTTTTTTTATACATTTTGCAAAAATAGCTTGCATCGGAAAATCCGCACTCCCGGGCGGCTTTATCAATGGTAAGGTAGGGGTTTTCCCTTATCATTCTTCTGGCATGCCTTAATCTTATAATTCCAAGTGCCTCAAAAACGGTTATCCCGTATTCCTTTCTGAATTCCTCCGAAAGCTTTGTTTTCGAATACGGACACAGTTTAAGAATCTCATCCAGCGTTACCGGAGAAGCATAATTTCTTTCCAGATAGGAATAAACCTTCTCGGGAATACTCTGCTCCTTGCTGAAGGCTTCCGTAAAAAAAGAAACTACAACCCGGTAAGCTTCAGCACAGAGCACCGAAGCCCCCTCACCGGAATCCATCATATCAAAAAGCTTTATCAGTTCTTCCTCAAATATGCCCTTGCTTTTGCCCTTATAAACTCCGAAGCCGCACAAACCGTAGTATTCTTCAAGCCTTTTGACCCCCTCCCCGTTAAAGGAAAGATATGTGGTTGAAAAATCATCGGTTATGCCGTAATATCCGTGAGAAATATCTGATGCAAGATAAAACAAATCGTTTTTCTCAAGACTATAAGCTTCTCCGCCGATTTCCAGAATTCCTTTGCCGTTGCTTACCAAAAAAACCTGATAATCACCAAGTCCATCGGGTCTTTTTAATCTGTTCTGCAGAAAATTAACATCCGCAGTATAAGGATATACAGGGAAAATATTTTTATCCCTTTGGTTATACAACTGTATTTTCACTTACCCCTCCGGAAAATAATTATATTATATGGATTATTTTCACCTTGATTAAGGAATTATTCTGTATTATAATTATAACAGTATTATAATCAACTGTCAATAGAAAGAGGTGCTTATATGCGTTTTTATGAAAGACTTGATAAGATAAGCGAAAACCGTATGCCGCAGAGAGCGTACTATATTCCGGAAAACGGTTACACCGATCTTAACGGAACATGGGATTTTTGTTTCTTCAACTGTGACCGCGATGAAGAAGCTTCAGAACAGAAATGGAGAACAATTACTGTTCCCTCCTGCTGGCAATGTGAAGGATTTGAGAATCCCAATTATACTAATACAAACTATCCTTTTCCCTATGATCCCCCTTATGTTCCCGATGATAATCCCATGGGAGTTTACAGAAGGGAATTTGAAATCTCTGACACTTCAAGAAAAACGTATATTGTTTTTGAAGGAGTTTCAAGCTCCCTTGAGCTTTATATAAACGGTGAATATGCAGGCTATTCGCAGGGAAGCCATCTGCAGGCGGAATTCGATATCAGTGAGCTTGTTAAGGAAGGAAAAAACACCGTTACCGCCAAGGTAAGAAAGTGGTGTTCGGGAAGCTATCTGGAGGATCAGGACTTTTTCAGAATGAACGGGATTTTCCGTGATGTTTATCTGCTTTCACGACCTGAAGGGCATATAAAGGATATAAAAATCACCACAGCAGAAAACACCGTTAAAGCTCTTTTTGAAGGCGAAGGTGAGGTTTCACTTTTTGACGGCTCAGGCAAGCTTTTAAAATGCAGAAATGCCGTAAGAGAAATCAGCTTCACAATTGAAAATCCCATCAAATGGAATGCCGAAAAGCCTTATCTTTATACCCTTGAATTCAGATATGCCGATGAGATTATAAGGCAGAAGGTAGGCTTTGTTACCTATGAAATCGGAAAAGCCTATGAATTTCTTGTTAACGGCGTTGAGGTTAAGCTAAAAGGAGTTAACCATCACGATACACATCCGAAAAAAGGCTGGACAATGTCAAAAGAGGAGCTTAAGACGGATTTGCTTCTGATGAAAAAGCTTAATATAAACACTATCCGCACCTCACATTATCCCCCTTCACCCTGTTTTCTTGAAATGTGCGATGAAATGGGCTTTTACGTTATGCTGGAAACCGACCTCGAAACTCACGGAACGGCTTCCAGAAATGCTGCCTCATATTTCTATGACTGCATTGATAATCCCGAATGGACCTGCTGTGACCCCGCATGGAGAGAATCCTATGTTGACCGCATGTCAAGAGCTTATCACAGAGATAAAAATCACTGCTCAATTTTCTCCTGGTCTACGGGAAACGAAAGCGGACACGGAGAAAACCAAGTCGGAGGCCAAGCGGTCTTAGGAAGACAACTGGTAAGACAACTCC
>JAZQFU010000336.1:0-3438 GCA_045539675.1 Clostridia bacterium
TCATAAACAGGATCGCCGCAGCCTGTTAAAAAGGCAAAAGTTATGGTAACTGCCATCAAAAGTGTTAAAAGCTTTTTCATGATAAGTCTCCTTTTTTGAATTTTATAATTGTCTCAGCATTGCCGCCATAATCAGTCAACATCCTTAATGGGCATAAAGTCTTCCAGCGGAATTGCACTCTGGATGCCTGTATAGGGCTCCAGTACGGGGAGGGCATTTTCCTCTCTCCACATATCCTTGCCGTCCAAAAGGTTTGCGGGATTATGAGGCTTGTTACTCCAGTAACGGTCTGCATGGGTATAGCTTGAAAATGCCGCAGTTCCGCCTATTCCCACCGAAAACAACTTATTTAACGTACCACCGAGATAACCGCGGGAATTATTGTGAAATTCATTCAGGGACTGATACCATCCGATTTCATCCGCATCAAGGCTTCTGTATGCCACAATAAGCGCCTGCTCGATTGTGCAGGTATTGTTGGGGGCAATGGTGGTATCGGTAGTGCCCTTGATAAGTCCGAGTGCATTCATAAATGCCATCGCTTCATTTGCCCATGCGGGTATCTGCCAACTGTCGGAATAATTTCCGAGAGCAGAATCGTAAACCGTATATCTTATATCCGAATTGTTACGCACATACTGAAGCGCACGGTAAAGGAAGGTTGCCATCTGCGCACGGGTTAAGGTATCCTTGGGTGAGAAGGTTGTTGCCGATGTTCCGGAGGTAATACCTGCCTTAACCGCTTTTCTTACGTAGATACTGTCTGTATCGGCAAAAGTGCCGGAGCCTGCCGCTTCAAGCTCTCTTCCGAGCATTCTTTCTGCCATTTTAACGGCAACCGAAACAAATTGCTCTCTCGTGCAGGGAACCGTGTAATCCCCTCCGAGAAGAGAATTATCGGTAAGCTGAAGCTGAGTCGCCCAGCGCACCTCATCGGTTGCCCAGCTGCTCAATTTTGCGGTAGTATCTCTGTCGGGGTATACTGCAAATCCGGCAGGCGCACCCTCTTTGGTGGTTGCAGTCATAACCATTTTTGAGCAATAATCATTCCAGCCGACCTTAAGACGTTCCAGCTGCCATTCATAGGTTACATATTCATAGCCGGGCTTACCGTAAAACTCGGCAAATTCCTTTTTGAAGTCCTCCTCGGAGTAAGAGAAAAAGTCATCTCTGGGATTTATTCCGCAATAAATACATTGCTTGAAATATACCTTTTCTCCGGCAGAGTTAAGTCCTGCATAGTTCTTATCGGAAAGAACCCTGTCACCGTATACATGCTCCATCTTTTCTATGCTGTATACATCGTAGTGATCGGCTTCCTTGAAGGTATGATTGGGATTATACTCACAGGTATTGCAATATTTACAGGAATAGTAATAGCTCGTGGGATGCTGACAGTTTATATATTCTGCAACACGGTCAGGTGTAATTACGGGATTGATAAACTTATGACCGGGACACCAAAGCTCTGCGGCTGATTCGCCTTTTTCAAATGCCTCATACACGTCTCCGTCGTAGAGATACAGCTGAAAGCCGGTTCCTGAATAATTCTTTATCTCGTCAGTATCAATCTCCTTAAGCCCCGCCGGTCCCAGGGAATACCAGCCGTCAGGACAAGCATCCTTTGACACAAAGACCTTGAAGGTTCCCACGTTTCCTCCGCCGCTTCCGTAATAGCTTTTGTCTACTGCATTACTGATATTGGATATTATGTTCAAATCAATACCCGGAGCAAGCCAAAGCTCCTTAAGCTCATGACACCATTCTGCAAAACCGCCACTGTACTGAGCATTTTTTTCATAATCAAGCAGTATACGCTTTATATACGGCAACTGATATTCGGGATCCTTATAATTATGCGCATTTGCCAGATAACGGTCAAGGGGCATATCCAGACCGAAAACATAGGGATTATCCATTATGTAGTCCACAAAATCATCGTTAAATATTAAATCATCGTTATGATTGTCTATAAAATAATGGTCTGCCTGCTCTTTTGTAAGCGCATAGCTCATATCAATCTGTCCCTCAGGAATGGGAGTTTTGAATTTATATGTAACATATGCCTCACGGTTATTTTCCTTCTTTACCGTTGCCTGCTTACCGTTTACCGTGATTTTTGAAGCATCCTTCAGGGTGTATGAGTCTTCTTTATACTCGCTTTTTATAACAACCTTGAACTTAACCATATATTCAGCACCTGAAATAAACGTACCGTCATGGCTGAATCTGCCCGTCCATTCAACATTACTGACGGTTGTTTTTGCTCCTTCCTGAAGGGAAGCAGTCTTTGAAGGAAGCTGGCCGTGAACAGGCTCCGGAACGGAAATCGTTATTATATTAACGTCTGCATCGTTAATAAGCCCGCTCAAATCACCCGTATTAATGCCTTCTGCAAAAGTTCGGGTAACTACAGCCTGCTGCTTATCTTCTGATATTTCAATAACATTGGCACCTGCACCGTTGATTTTTGCTTTTCCGGAAACAGCCTTTATGTATTTATCCATACCGTCCTTGATGCGGACAGTAACACGGACTATGTAGGTCTTCCTCTTCATAAAGTTTCCGTTTTGATCGAATGTCCCTTTCCATTCCACGCCTGTTACATATGTGCTTGCATCCTCAGGCACGGAAGCTGTTTCTGCAGGCTTCGCACCGGCTCTGGGCTCTTCGACCGTAACATTGAAAATACTCACAGCTGAAGCAGCCATTACAGGAACACCTGCCATACCCAAAAGCATACATATACATAAAAATATACCGGTAACTCTTTTCATACTCTTATTTCCTTTTCTTATTTAATTGCTCTTTTAAGGAACGTTACAATTTGACCTCTTGTGCAGGTCATATCAGGAGAGAAGGTGGTTTCGGAGGTACCTGAGGTAATACCGTTCTGTACCGCCCAGGCAACCGCCTTTGCATAAGAAGCATCAGCCGGCACATCTGTAAAGGTGCTTACCGTACCAACATCGGGTGAGCCTGCATTCTTCCAGAGATACACCACAGTTGACGCGCGCGTGCAGGGTGTATCTGCCGCAAATGTATTTCCGCTTACCATACCGTTTTCATACGCCCACACAGCCGGATAGTAATAATAGTGACTACCGTTAACATCCGTAAACGGATTTGCAGTCGCTGATACAGACGGATTTACTGCTCTCCATAAAAACGTGAGAATCTGAGCTCTTGTGCAGGTATTGGCAGGTGAAAATTCCGTTGCAGAGGTACCCGTTGTTATATTTCTTTGCAATGCCCAGTTAACTGCTTCTGCAAAATAATCGTTTTTATTGACATCTCTGCACAGGCAAAGCTGCGGAATTTTTAAGTTTACCTTTATCTCCGTTTCTTCCGAACCGTTTACTGCACGTAATGTGCCCTTGAAATAACCGGCTTTCTCTGTGGTTGCCTTTTCAACATCAACCTCATCATTTTTCCAGC
>JAZQFU010000337.1:0-3347 GCA_045539675.1 Clostridia bacterium
AATAAAGCCTTCTCCTTAAGTAAATGATGATTTAATCATATTTTTGATTTTCACTGTAGGGTCGATTCACGAATCGACCGAAACACGGGGCATTCGTTAATGCCTCCTACTGACGGATGAGGTGTGGATTGCTTAAAAAAGTGATAATTTAAACCCGTGAAAACATCGAGTTTCCACGGGTTTTTTCTTGCTTTTCGCCAAAATGAGCCTTGCCGTACCATCGTACTGTCTGCTCATTTTGCCGAAATACACCTTCCTTTTTCGAGATCTGACAGCTTGTCGATAGGTTTATCGACAAGCTGAGGCATCTGCTTTTGCAGATGCCTTTTTTTGATGAAAATGTAATTCTAATTAATAATTTTACTGAGCACCTTTGTTTCTGCTATAATAACAAGCTTTGTGCCCTTTGTAAGGGGTTTTGCAGGGTCAAGTGAAACATTAATTTTTCCGTTAATATTTTCAGCAATTACGTTGATTGAATATTTTTTCCTCAGATCAAGCTGAGTAAGTGTTTTTCCGATCCAGTCTTTCTTAATCTCAATTTCTACAATTGATACATCGTCAGATAAATCAGCTATATCCAGGAATCCGGAGCTTAAGAGATTTTTTGCAAGCCGTATTCCCGATTCCGTTTCGGGAAAAACAACCTTATCTGCTCCAACTTTAGTGAGAATTCTCTTATGAATTTCGTTTCCGCATTTTGCAATAATATGGGGAACACCTGCTTCTTTTACGAGAGAAACAGCCATAACGGAGGCTTCAAGATTATCAGCCATAGCAACTATAACTGTATCAAAATCAGAAATTCCAAGCTGTTTTATAACCTCGGGATCTGTAATATCAGCGCACTTGCAAAGCGGAATTCTGTCTGCTGCGGATTCAACTGACTCGGGATTACTGTCTACTGCCATTACCTGAGCACCGTTTGCAACAAGCTCCTCTGCAACTGCCAGCCCGTATCTTCCAAGACCAAATACTGCGTATGATTTTCTGCTCATATTTCCTCCTACCCCACACTGATATCTTCAGTGGGGTTTGTTATTATATTCTTTGTTTTATGCTTCTTATTGAGAGCAAGAGCGAGGGTTAAGGGGCCGACTCTGCCAAGATACATAGAAATTATAATTATAAGCTTTCCTGCTTTGCTGAGTTCAGACGTGAAATTCCGTGAAAGTCCTACGGTAGCAACCGCGCTGAAAGTCTCAAAAAGAATATCCATTGTTTCTGCCCTGCAGAAAAGGGAAAGAAGCAGAGAAGAAATAAATACCGTTGCAAAGGAAACGAGTATTACTGCTACTGCCCTTCTTACCGCCTGCTCATTGATTGTTCGGTCAGCAATGACTACCTGGTTTCTTCCTTTTACAGAAGCAACTGCCGATGCGAAAATCAATGCGGCTGTAACTGTTTTTACTCCTCCTGCGGTACCTGCGGGCGATCCGCCGATGAACATCAGAAGAATAGTAATGAAGGAAGAGGCGGTTGTTAATTCCTCCTGAGGAATGGTATAAAATCCGGCGGTTCTTGTGGTAACCGACTGGAAAAGAGATGCCTGTATTTTCCCGGTAAGAGAAAGCTCTTGCATAGCATTATTATATTCGAAGATAAAGAAGAAAGCTGCACCTCCAAGAATAAGAATCAGGGTGGTTCTTAAGGCGATTTTACTATGAAGGCTTAATGCATCAAAGCATCTTAAGCCTCTCTTTTTAAAATTTTTCAGTACGCCGATAATATCCCACCATACTATATATCCGATTCCCCCCAGGATTATAAGCGAGACGGTAACGAAATTGACCACAGGATTAGTTATAAAGTCTGCAAGACTGTTTTCGCCTATAATATCAATACCTGCATTGCAGAAGGCTGATACTGAATTGAAGACGGAAAGCCAGATTCCCTTAAGACCGAATTCCGGAATAAAGGCGGTCATATAGAGCAATGCTCCGATTCCCTCCACAATAAACGTGCCGTAAATTACTTTTTTTACAAATTGCATAATACCCGAAAGAGTATTCAGATTAAATGCATCCTGAATAAGAAGTCTTTCCGAAAGCCCCATTTTCTTATACAGGAAAACCATAAATAATGAGGTTACGGTTATAACACCAAGTCCGCCTGCCTGAATAAGAATGAGTATTACGGCATGCCCGAAAGCACTCCAATGACTTGCGGTTGTGACCGTTACCAGTCCAGTAACACAGGTTGAGGTTGTTGCTGTAAAAAGAGCATCAATAAAGGGTGTAGCTTTTCCGCTTGCCGAGGAAACGGGCAGGGAAAGAATAAAAGCGCCCGGCAGTATCACCGCAATAAAGCTTAAAAGTATAAGTTGTGTGGTGGAAAGCTTTTTTTTCATAAGCTCACTTCGCTTCTTTGATATGTACGTCAAGCTGATTATAGGGTATGCAGATACCTTCTTTATCAAATTCAGAGCGTACCTGCTCTAAAAGATCGAAATAAACTGTCCAGTAATCGGGTGCGTTGCACCATGCTCTTGCCACGATATCCACCGAGCTTTCCTTATACTCCAGAACTCTTGCCATAGGTGCAGGCTCGTTTAAAACCAGAGGATGCTTCAGGATTACTGAAATTATAATATCCTTTGCGGAGTCAGTATTATCGTCGTAGGAAATTGAAAAGGTAAGGTCAACTCTTCTCTGAGCTTCAACGCTGTAATTAGTTATGTGACTGTTGATAAGCACACCGTTCGGAATGCTGATATGCTTGTTATCCAAGGTTTTTATGGTGGTGTGAAGAAGATCGACGTTTATTACCGTGCCTTCATCACCTGACGTGCTGATATAATCTCCGTTATGAAAACGGGGAGAAATAAGCAGCAGAATTCCTCCTGCAATATTGCTTAATGAATCCTTCAGAGCCACACCTACTGCAACAGTTGCTGCTGATAAAGCGGCGATAATTCCCGTAGTGGAAACTCCGATGCTGTTTAACGCTGAAAGTATAATGAATACAAAACAGATTATCTTAACAGCTTTCAACAGAAATCCCGTAAGAGATTTATCAAGAGATGTTTTTTCCAATGCTTTTTTGAGAAGCTTTACTGCAAGCTTTGTGAGAAGATATCCCACAACAAGAATAAGAACAAAGCTTATAAAGGGCTTTGCCATCTGAAATAATGCAATTAAATTAATTACCATAATATCCTCCTTTATTATACGGTATAGCTTTTTATCCGGTAAATACAACCGGAGAAGTAAATTTAAAAAAGATGAAGATTTACTGTATTACATCTCCTTGTACAAACTTTGCAATTTAATTATACGTCCGAAAGAATAAAATGTCAATCGGTATTGAATTTTATAGCAAAATTTGATGTTAATTTATTAAATTCT
>JAZQFU010000338.1:0-9209 GCA_045539675.1 Clostridia bacterium
CGGCGATAAAATTGATAAGATATTAACAAATAAATGGCTTGGAATTCCGATTTTTGCTGTTGTTATGTATCTGGTATTCCAGATTTCCCAGGTCTGGGTAGGAACACCGGTTGCTGACTTGCTTGTAGGATGGCTTGAAGCCTTCCAGGGATGGATAGGCGGATTTATGGAGAATGCGAATCCTCTTCTTTCAGCACTTCTTGTTGATGGTGTAATCGGCGGTGTTATTGCGGTTGTGGGCTTCCTTCCTCTTGTAATGGTAATGTATTTTCTCATTGCTCTGCTTGAGGATTGCGGATATATGTCACGTGTTGCTGTAGTGCTTGATCCTATCTTTAAAAAGGTTGGTCTTTCAGGCAAATCCGTTATTCCCTTTGTCATCACAATCGGATGTGCGGTTCCCGGTGTTATGGCAAGCAGAACCATAAGAAACGAACGTGAGCGCAGAGCTACCGCAATGCTTGCTCCTTTTATGCCATGTGGCGCGAAAATCCCTGTTATTGCCCTTTTTGCAGGAGCATTCTTTGAAGACGCAGGCTGGGTAAGCACTCTTATGTATCTTTCGGGTATTGTGCTTATATTCCTTGGAGCTTTGCTTATAAATAAAATTACAGGATATAAATCAAGAAAATCGTACTTTATAATTGAGCTTCCCGAATATAAGGCTCCGTCTCTCTGGGGGGCATTCAAATCAATGTGCAGCCGTGGATGGGCGTACATAGTTAAGGCAGGAACTATAATTCTTCTTTGTAACACGGCAGTTCATATAATGCAGTCATTTAATTGGAGTTTTTCCATAGCTGATACGGCAGATGTTTCGATTCTGGCATCAATAGCCCGTCCGTTTGCTTATTTGCTGATTCCTGTTATAGGCTATCATTCGTGGCAGCTTGCGGCGGCAACAGTTACGGGATTTATTGCAAAAGAAAATGTGGTTGCAACAATAGCGGTATGCTATGTTCTTACTGATGTTGCATCAGAACTTTCAAATGCAACACCGCAGCTCACCGCTGTTGCGGCTCTTGCATATCTTATGTTTAATCTTTATTCGCCGCCCTGTTTTGCGGCTATCGGAGCAATGAATGCCGAGATGAAGAGTGCAAAATGGCTCTGGGGCGGAATAGGACTTCAGCTTTCCGTAGGATATACCGTTGCTTATCTTGTATATACTGTAGGAACCCTCATAACTGCACCTGAATCCCTTAACGTGGGAGCGGCAATTGCAGGCGGTGTAGCTGTGGCTGTTATGGCGGCAGTCATAATGCTGCTTATCGGAAAAGCAAATAAAAAGCTGAAGGAAGAATATGCTCTTACGAAAAAATAAGAGTAAAAGGCTGGTGTGGTTATGACTGATATTATAATATGCGCAGTTCTTTTGCTTATATTGGGAGGCGCAGGCTTCTATGTGTACAGAGCAAAAAAACGCGGTGAAAAATGCATCGGATGTCCGTATGCCAAAATGTGCAGTGAAAAGAACTGCAGCTGCGGAAAACGTAATAAAATTTAAAACTAAGGCATATCTGTTTGATACGGATATGCCTTTTTAAAAGGGAATTATCTGTTGACTTTAAATGTTGAGGTATGGTATAATTTAAGATGAAATTTCTGATAAAAGGGAGGCTTATAATGAGATTTATTCATACTGCTGATTTGCATCTTGGAATGAAATACAGCTCCGAGTATCCTGAAAATGTCAGACAAAAGCTTAAAGAAGATGAAAAGACTCTTCTTTTAAAAATACTCAGCCTTGCTGAAGAAAATAATATTTCACGTATTCTTATTTGCGGTGATCTTTTTGATACTCATAAGCCGGATAAAGAAATACGTGATTTTGTTATATCTGAATTCGGTAAATTCAACGGTAAGATTTATATCATTCCCGGAAATCACGATTTTGACGGGCCGGATTCGGTTTATACTGTTTGCGGTTTTTCGGAAAATGTTCATATTTTCGGAAGCGAGATTGATATGATAGAAGAGGAAGAACTTTGTATATACGGCTTCGGCTTCAATGCGCCTCATATGTCGGAAAACATTTTTTCGGGATTTAAGGCAGAAAACAATCATAAACCTTCCGTGATGATGATGCATACAGATTTTAATCCGGAAAGCTTTTATAATCCGGTAAGTCTCAGTAGTATAGAAGAAAGCGGCCTTTCCTATGTTGCCGCAGGTCATATTCATAAGCCTGCGGAAATATCCAAAAGAGGTGCTACATATTTTGGGCAGAGCGGTGCTCCCCGAGGATTAAGCTTTAAGGAAAACGATGCACCGGGAGTTTATATTATTAATCTGGATAACGGATTTTTAAGTGCCGTAAGAGAAAAGGTATACTGCAACCGTTACCGCAACGGTGAAATAGACGTTTCATCGGCTGAAAGCTTGGAGGATATTAAGAAGCTGTGTTTTGATTTCATAACCTCGGAGGAGCCTTCAATAAGTCTTGTCAGCCTTGTGCTGAAGGGAAAGCTCAGACAGAATATAGATGTTGATGAAACAGAGCTTTATAACTACCTGGCACCTCTTTGCCTGTTTCTCCGTATAAAATCGGACTATACCGTTGCAATTGATATTGAACTGTTAAAAGAAGAAAATTCCGCAAGAGGGGAATTTGTAAGAAGGGCTCTTTCAAGCTTTCCGGATAAGGATGATGACTTCATTCTGAAGGTAATTGAAAAGGGGGTAGCATTATTATGAAAATAAAAAAGCTTACCCTTGTTTCCTATGGGAAATTCAGAAACAGGATTATTGAGCTTAAAGACGGGCTGAATATATTTTACGGTGAAAACGGAAGCGGAAAATCTACCGTTGCTGCTGCTCTTAAAACCTTCCTTTATAAAAATCTTAAGGGAAACAGAAAATATAAAAAGAATTATATTCCGCTCGGGGATTCAAAAGGGATTTTTGATGTGGAGTTTGAAACGGATGACGGAGTAACATACGAAACCGGTGTAACCCTTGGGCAGACTGCGGCAAAAAGCCTTTCAGTAACGGTGAAGAAGCCGTTGGGAACAAATGTTTTAATGGGTGATGCGGAAACGGGAGAATACTTTTTAAAAACATCGGAGGATATGTATGACAGCGTGTGCTTTATCCGGGAACCCTCTGATTTTATTAAAGTAACCGAAAATGAAGCAGTTGTTTCCGAGGAGCTTTCGGGAGCTGTATGCTCGGAAAAGGGGAGTGCTGATATACTTTCAGCTTTGGAAAAATTAGAAAATGAAATTAATGTATTAACCAGAAAAACCGCAACGGGAAGTATTTATCCTCTGAAGCAGGAACTCGGACAGATTAATTCTTCAATACGCAGAGCGGAAGAGATAATGACTGAGGAAGGCAGAATTAAAGGTGAATGCAGAAAACTTTCTGCAGTTCTTGAAGAAAAAAACGAGGAGCTCAGACTCCTCGAAAAAGATAAAAACGTGTATGAAGAATATCTGGAATACGAGAAATATCTGAGGTATCTCAGACGTAAAAAAGAGCTTGAAGAGCTTTGCAGTACCCCTCTTCCTGAGGATGAAGGCCTTGTCGAAATGACGGCATCAGATGAAAAAAGAATGCTCGGGCTTGAGATTTCCATTAATTATAAGAAGCCGCAGAAAAAAGGTTTTCCGTTATGGATAGTTTTGTTCGGAATGTCAGCTGTGGCGGCAGTTGCGGGGTTATTTATAAAATATATTTTTTACTTATCAGCACTCTTTGCAGGATACGGTATAATATTTATGGCAAAAGAAGCAAAAAAGCGCGAAGAAATCGTAAGGGCAGATGCCGACAGACTTGAGTATGAAAATCTTTGCTTAAGATATGGCGTTAAATCCTATGATGACTATATTTCAAAGCGAAACGACTATATAGCTAAAAAGAGTCGCAGTGAAGCGCAAAGGGAAAAAATCAGAGTCGCAGAAGCCCTGCTTAAGGAGGAAGAGTTAAAAGTAAGGATTTTTGACCGTGAACCTCCGAAGCCGGAAGCTGTTTGTGACTACGAGAAAAGAATGAAGCATCTCGCAGATGAAATTGCTGAAGCAGAGAAAACCCTCGCTGTTCTTAAAGAACGAGAAAACAATCTTTTTAATAATTTTCCCGGGTATGATACTTTGCTTGTAAAGAAGGAAGAGCTTGAAGAAAGACTGAGAGAATATGAAAATGAGCTTGAGGTTTGTCGGGGAGCTCTTGATGTGATGGAAATTACGGCTTCTGTTTATAAGGAGTCATATCTTCCCGGGCTGGTTGCGGTTACGGAAGAAATTCTCAGGGAGGCAGGAGTTATAAATGCGGAGAAGCTGGTCATAGATGAAGGACTTAATATTTCGGTTCGTGAAGGTGGAAGTCCGTATCTTAAGGGAGAAGATAATATTTCTTCCGGCATCAGCGATTCTTTGCATTTCGCTTTGCGGCTTGCGGTTATAAAAATGGCATTTGAGGGGAAGGAAAGTCCTGTTGTGATTCTTGATGACCCTTTTATGCGTCTTGATGATAAAAACTATGAGAAATGGGTATGCTATTTGAATGAAAAATGTCCCTTCCAGACAGTATTTTTTACTGCAAAACAAAGAATTTTTAAAATAATACTTGAAAAAGATACCATAAATAGATTATAATAGAAAGTGAATTTTTATGAGGAGGTATGTTTATGCTGTTTAAAACAAAAACTGAATTAGGATTCATATGTATCAGAGATACAGCCATAAAAACAATAGCAAGCCGTGTTGCAGTCAGCTGTTACGGTGTTATCGGTCTTGCAGACAGAAAAACCAAAAAAGGCATTCTGACCGAAGATGAAAAAACCGAGAATGCTATAAAAGTAAGCTACAGCAACGGTCTTATTATAGACATTCATATTTACGTAACTTACGGAATGAATATTCAGACTATTTCCGAAAATATTCTTGAAACTCTGTCGTATACTTTAAAGGATTCCTTTGGTCTTAAGGTTAATAAGGTTAACGTTCACGTTGACGGAATCCGTATGGACAAAATGTAGTCATAAGATTCGAAAGGAACTGAAGCTATGAAATATATAAACGGTGCCTCATTTAAGAGTATGCTCTTATCCGGGGCAAATAAACTTGAAAATCAGAAGGAAGCGGTAAATAAGCTTAACGTATTTCCCGTTCCCGACGGAGATACGGGAACAAATATGTCGCTTACCTTTTCCAAAGCGGTTAAAGACGTTTCTTCATTAAGTGAAACAACTGTAGGTGAAGCGGCAAAAATACTTGCTTCGTCATCTTTAAGAGGTGCAAGAGGAAATTCCGGAGTTATTCTTTCTCAGTTTCTGAGAGGAATCTCAAAAGGACTTGCAGGGCTTGAGGAATTTGATGCTGTTTCCTTTGCATCGGCAATGGAAAACGGTAAGGCTGCTGCTTATAACGCGGTAATGAAACCGACGGAAGGCACTATTCTTACCATTATGAAGGCTCTTGCCGAGAAGTCTGAAGAAATAAAGAACGAGGAATGTGAATTTGAGGATTATCTTCTGAAGCTTATTGATTATGCGAAGGAAGTTCTTGATAAAACTCCGGATATGCTTCCGAAGCTCAAACAGGCAGGCGTTGTCGATGCCGGCGGTAAAGGGCTTGTGGTAATTTTTGAAGGAATGCATCACTATCTCAAAAGCGGTGAAATCATAGAAGCAGGTCAGAGCTCTGAAATCGCTGAAGAAGAGTCTGCTGAAATGATTTTATCCGATGAGGAAATAACCTTCGGATACTGTACCGAGTTTATTATTATAAAGGAAAAAAGCGGTGCAGATGTTTTAAGAGGCAAGCTTGAAAAAATCGGAGATAGTGTTGTTGTTGTTGAAGACAGCGAAATCATAAAGGTTCACGTTCATACAGATGAACCCGATAAAGCTATAGGCTACGGACTTACCTTCGGTGCTCTCATAAATCTCAAGGTTGATAATATGAGATATCAGAATGAGCAGTTAAAGAAAAAGGAAGCCGAAAAAAGAGCTGCTGAAAGAACCAAATACGGATTCCTTGCCGTAGCAGTCGGCGAAGGCTTTAAAAATATTTATCAGGAATTGGGAATAAACGGATTTGTAAGCGGCGGTCAGAGTATGAATCCTTCCACCGAGGATATCTTAAAGGCGGCGGAAGAGGTTAATGCAGATACTGTTTTCGTTTTCCCGAATAATAAAAATATAATACTTGCCGCTCAACAGGCTGCAGAGATTTTTGAAGGCAATATGATTGTTGTCGGTACCACAAGTATGGCGCAGGTATTTCCGCTTATGCTTGTCTATGATGAATCCATGGAAGCTGATGAGATAAAGCAAAGCTTTGAAGATGCGTTGAAAAACGTAACAACCGGTCAGATTACCTATGCAGTTCGTGATTCGGTGGTTAATGATATAGAAATCGCAGAAGGCGATATAATGACTCTTCTTGAGGATAAGGTTGTCGGAGTAAGCGAAAATCCCGAAAAGGGAGTTATGGACTTACTGGAAAAAATGAATGCTGAAAATGCAGAAATAATAACCGTTTATGCAGGTGAGGATATTTCTGCAGAGAAGCTTGATTCTCTTTCTGCCGAGATTCAGGATAAGTATCCTTCCTGTGAGGTTTCTCCTCTTTCGGGAGGGCAGCCTGTTTATTATTATACAGTCTCGGTTGAATAAAACTTAAAGTACGGAGTGAGATGCTTGAAAAAAATTACAGCTGTTGCGTTGGGAATCGGTATTATGCTGTCTTCCATGGCTCTGCCAGCTTTTGCGGAGCCGGGAAGGGCTAATTTTATAGTTCGCTTTCCTCATTGTGCATATGAAGATATTAACGGTCATTGGGCTATGAACGATATTCATAATGCCTATTGGCGCGGAATTGTCAATACATATGATACATTAAATTTTCATCCCGACGAGCCGGCATCTATGCTTTTTATTCTTCAGAATGCCGTAAGAGTATGGGATATTTATCTTGGCGGAGCAGGGTGTCTTCCTATTGAAAACGGATATGAAATGCTTTATGAAACCGCAAAAAATGCAGGGCTTCTAAACGGAGTTGACGGGTTTGATAATCCGGAAAATCTGAATGAGAGAGAAGCAACACGACTGCAGATGGCGCAGCTTTATAAAAATACTGTTCCCGATTCGGCATTGCCGGATATAAATAATCCCAATTATGCTCCCTCCGATGTTACTGATTCTGCAGTAAGAAAAATGTATTCCGCAGGAATCCTTCAGGGCTCAGGCGGTATGATGAATGAGAATGGTATTGTAACCCGTGCTGAGGCGGCAGTTGCCATAAACCGTATAGCAACCTGGCAGAAAATATGGGATATTCCCTATGAATTTGACGGCTGTCTCGGAAGCTATACAACAAAATATAATCAATGGCAGACCGGCAGAGCTCATAATGTAGCGCTTGCGGCAAAAGCCATTGACGGTATTGTTATTCATCCCGGCAGGGAGTTTTCCTTTAACGGAACTGTTGGTTCACGTAATGAAAGCAGGGGGTATCAGAATGCTCCCGTTATAGTTGAAGGTGAGTATCAGGACGGTATAGGCGGCGGAGTTTGTCAGGTTTCCACAACCGTTTTCAACGCTGCTTTGCTGGCAAACCTTGAAATTACTGAGCGCTTTGCTCATTCAAAGCCTACCGGGTACGTTCCAAACGGTATGGATGCAACTGTTTATTACGGTGTTCTTGATTTTAAATTCAGGAATAATTACAGTTCTCCCGTTGAGATTCACGCTTCTGCAGAAAACGGAAAACTTGATGTTTCCATCTGGGGAAGCAAAGATGATATTCCGTACGGAGTATCAACCAAAGTCGAGTATGACGGAAAATACTATATTTTAAAAAGATTTTCCGGAGAAGCTTGCAACTATACTGCGAAAAGCAGATATGAAGATAATAAAGATTAAAGGAGAAAGAAAATGAAAGTATTAGTATGCTCAGATTTTGACTCTGTTATGAATAAGGGTCATAATAATCCGGAGTTCCAGTTTTTTCCCCCGGAAAATGTTGAAAAAATTGAAAGTAAGTTTGAAGTAGTCTGGAATAAAACCGGAAGGAAGCTTACCAAAGAGGAGCTTATTGAAAAGGTTGCGGATTGTGACGCGGTAATTACCTGCTGGGGGAGTAATATGTTTGATGAAGAGGTTATTGCGAATGCACCCAAGCTTAAGATTCTTGCTCATTTTGCAGGATCTGTTGCTCCTTATGTTTCTGAGGCGCTTTACGATAAGGGAATAAAGGTTATCGGTGCAAATGATATGATGTTTGCAGAATCTGTTGCTGAAGGTGCAATTGCATATATGCTTTGCTCACAGAGAAAAATCAAACAGATTCAGAAGCATATGGAAAACAGAGCTGAAGGTTGGGCTGAATCAAGAAAAGATCCCTTTAAGCGGGGCATTCTTTATAAAACCGTAGGTATAGTAAGCTTTGGAGCAATCGGTGAGCATCTTGCAAGACTTCTTCAGCCTTTCGGATGTAAAATTAAAGTTTATTCAAGAAATATCAGCGAGGAGAAGCTTCAGAAATATAATATGCAGAGAGCAAGCCTTGAAGAAATTTTTTCTACCTGCGATATAATCTCACTCCATACTGCATGGAATAAGCATACTGAAAAAATGATTAACAGAGATCTGCTTAAGCTTATTAAGGATGATGCTCTTCTCGTTAATACTGCAAGAGGTCAGATTATTGATGAAGAAGCCCTTGCCGATGAGCTTGAAACCGGAAGATTCTCTGCTGCTCTTGACGTTTTCTGGCAGGAGCCTCTTCCCTCAGAAAGCAGACTTTACGGACTTGATAACGTTCTCATAATGCCTCATAACGGCGGGCCCACTCCCGATCTTTATAAGTATATTGCATCTTCGCTTATTGATGAAATGTATGATTATCTTGAAAACGGAGCTCCCTTAAGGAGTGAAATTCCTAAATCAAAGGGTCTGAGTATGACGCTTGCGTAATATATAAAAAAGTTGCAGAAATGCAACTTTCAGACTGTCTAAAAGAAAGGTCTACCGCAAGAAATCAAGTCTTCTCCTTAAGTAAATGATGATTTAATCATATTTTTGATTTTCACTGTATGGTCGATTCACGAATCGACCAAAACACGGGGCATTCGTGAATGCCCCCTACTGACGGATGAAGTGTGGTTTGCTTATAAAAGTGATAGTTTAAAACCCGTGAAAACATCGAGTTTCCACGGGTTTTTGCTTGCTTTTCGCCAAAATGAGCCTTGCCGTACCATCG
>JAZQFU010000339.1:0-3518 GCA_045539675.1 Clostridia bacterium
TGCGAGAGGACATCTGACCAATGAATCATATTTCGGCACTACGGTAAGAAGCAGAACCGTTAATATCGGAGGAAAAAACAGGAAAAATGTAGTATGGGATGCTGCGGCAGGAAATATTACTACTGTTGAAGACCAGGAGGACTGGAATACATATACTGTTGTATTAAGTAATACTGCAGCTGAAAAAAACGTTTATGTAAACGGCAACTACATCGGAAAATATCCTGACAATACTCCGGATGCATATAAATATTCCACCAGCGGGTACAAAAAGATTACTTTAGGCTTTATGGCATACATAGGAATAACAAACTACGTGGAATATGATTATATAAAGGTTTATACAAAGCCTGAGAAATTAACTGCAAGATTAGCAAATGTTGCTTCGCGTTCACTTGTCGTTGAGTTCAGCAATGCACCTGTAAATATCAGCTCAAATAGCTTTTCATTATCTGACGGAACGGTTATAACAGATATTGAAAGAATAAACGAAACTACGTATAAATTGATTGTGTCGGAAAAAATGACCGCAGGCAATAATACGCTTATCTTTGATGATGAAATCAAAGATACCGTTAATAATACTATCTCAACAGCTTCGGTCGATTTTACCGTTGAGGCTGAAACCGGGTTTAATGACGTAATTCCTTATTATGAACCTTTCGATGACACTTTAAATGAAAATACAAGAATAGTACCTACCCAAAATGCTGTTGCATCAGGTTCTTTAAGTGAAATAAAGGATGGCAAGCTTAATATCAACCTGCAGAATCCCGATGCACTCAGTAATGTGTTGTATGACATATATTCGAATGTTAACTATACCAACACAAATGAAGCAAAGCCGCCGTTTGTTTATGAGTATAAGTTTAAAGTAGATAAAAGTGATAATAAGCTGAATTATATAGGTATGAAGAAATACCTTGGAAGCGAGCTCAGAACGTACAGCAATTTAATATACCCCAAGACACAGAAAGGCAGCGGAACAAACTTTAATGTTAAGTTTGATACAGGAACTCAGGTGTGGAGTGACTGGCATGTGCTGAGCAATGTATACAGTCCGGATTCGGAAACAACTTCATATTATCTTGACGGACATCATATCGGAACGTATACGGACAATACTGCGTTGGAGGGTAAAGCATATACAGGAAATACATATGCCGGGAAAAGCGGAAATGTTGGTGAAATGCAGATGGTTGTTTATGTTGCAACATCGGCAAATCAGAACGTTTCCTTGGACTATATAAAAACATATGAGCAGCCAAAGGTATTTACGGCTGTAGTTGAAAACGCTATGGCGACCGAGCCGGATGAGATTATCCTTGATTTTAGCGGTACTCCTTTGAATGTATCGGTAACAAATATCAGAGTTAATGGTGAAGTACCTGAAAAAATTACATGCACAGACGAGAAAAATCAAAAATACAAGGTTGAACTTGCAGAAGAATTAAAGCCCGAAACAGAATATCTGGTTTCTTTGAACGGAATATATAATACGACCGGACAGACAACATATGATACCATAGCCTTTAAAACCAGAGCTGTCAATAACGGTGAAATCTATTTCGATATTTCGGGTTCGGGAATTGTTGAAACTGCAGGTGGTGATGCTATTAATAACAATACCTTTGTAAATGCAGAAAGCATTTCTGTTACGGTTAAGGCAAATAAGGGATATGATGCGGTAGTTAAAATCAACGGTGAAATCACGGAAGCTACATCATACGGAAAATATGTTATAAATGCTTCGGAAGGTGTATATGCAGATATTGACTTTGTTGCTGTTCCGGAAGAGGATGCTCCGTCATTTATATCTGTTCCATATGCGTTTATTGAAGAAAACAGGTGCTATGCCTTTGCAAGACTTAACAAGGCTCTTGAAAAAGGAACATTCGGTGTGATAGCATCGAAGGAAAAGATTGAAGCTACACTCGAGGATGTTGATGGAGAAAAAACCTTGAACTTCCCTGCAATCAACGGTTCAAATAAGTATGGTGAATTCGGTATCGGAATTATAGATAATTCGGAAATAAAGGTGCTTGGTTCAAACTTCTATGTGAGACCTTATGCAACAATCGGAGATAATACCGTATACGGAACTGTTATAACAGTTGATACAACAGATGGGGAAAACTAAAGAGCTTATGAGTGAAGCAGTATTATAAAAGGATTGAAATAGGCAATGGAAAAAATAACGTTCACCGAGTGGGAATATTTCAGAGCAGATGATTATTCTGAAAATATCCGTCCGGAATACATAATAGAAAACGGGATTCTTACTGTTGAAACAGCGGGGGAGAGATACTCCTCCGCTCAGTTCGACAGTATTTCATACGACGTGAAGCCCGGATATAATTATAAAATAAACTACGAGCTGGAAACAGAGAATCCGATGGCAAGAGTTATGTTCGGCTGGTATAAGGGCAAAGAGGCTCTCGTTAAGGGATATCTGGAATTCAGCGGTGAGGAAATATTATGCCCACCGGAAGCGGAATATCTTAAGATAACCTTTAGGTTTAACAGCTTCAGGAAGGAAAAAGGAAAGATTATGGCTGTTACCGGAGAGTGTGCAGGCGAATATAAGCCGCGAAAGGTCAGACTTGCGGCTGTGGCGATACCTCATATTTATTTTCCCGAATCTCAGCCGGTTGAATATAATCTCGGGGAAACCCTGAAGCAGATAGACAGACTCTGTGAAAGAGAAAAAACCGATCTCATTGTTCTTACCGAAACCTTCTATACAAGAAAAACGCTGATAACACCTTTTGAAGCATGTCTTCCCGAAGATTCAGAGCCAATAAAAATTATATCGGAAAGAGCAAAAAGATATAATACCTGGATTGCATTTTCCTTTCACGAAATTGAAGACGGTCTGCTTTATAATTCCGGCTTTTTAATTGACCGTAACGGAAAAATTGCAGGTAAGTGCCATAAATGTCATCTTACAATGAGTGAGTATGAAAGCGGTCTTACTCCGGGAAATGAAATAAAGGTATTTGATACGGAAATAGGAAAAATAGGCTTTGCTATATGCTGGGATATATTTTTCCCCGAGCACGTGAGAGAGCTTCGGAAAAAAGGTGTTGAAATTATAGTAAATCCTACGGCGGGTTACCGCGAGGAAAGAATCTCGGAAAGATGCAGAGAATCCGGTGCGTATATAGTAACTTCGGTTGCAAGCGGCTACGAAAAGACTGCAATCTTCAATCCTCTGGGAGAAAAGCTGGATGATGCGGGAATGAATTTCGGCTACGTAATAAAAGAGGTTGACTTAAACGAACCGAAATATATGTATTATCTTTCCTACGATGCAAATTGTGAACCGAGAAGAATTTATTTCAATGAGGCACGGTTTGACTTATACAAATAAAACGCGGCAGGGGCATTAAGTTTGCTCCTGCTTTTTTGTGTGAAATTCAAAATGGAAAAAGCATTGAACTATCACGTCTTTTTACGTAAATTGTATTGATATAATACATGTGGACCAAAAAAAATAGAAAACCAAAATTCAATGT
>JAZQFU010000340.1:0-4777 GCA_045539675.1 Clostridia bacterium
ATAGCAAGAAAAGTAATTAATTCAAGGAAAAATTGAATTTTCTTCAATTTTTCTACCTTATTCATATGGCATCTGAAGTAGAAACTTCAGTAAACATCTTATTTTATTCCTTTTCTTGCGGTCTGGACTATTTTTACATCCCTTTTGATATTCAGTTGGACTCTCCGTAGTAAGCCTGCCTGTAAATTTCCTCAAGCTCTGAAATTAAAGGATATCTGGGGTTTGCGGCGGTGCATTGATCGTCAAAAGCTTTTTCCGCAAGGGCGGGAAGCTTTCTTAAGAAATCCTTCTCACTTACTCCGCAGTCCTTAATGGTAGAGGGCATATTAAGATTTTTCATAAGATTTCTTACTGCAGAAATAAGACTTTCAGTAAGCTCTGCATCAGTTCCGCCCTGAAGATTTAAGTGTCTTGCAATTTCCGCATATGCCTTATCTGCACGGAAGGTAGAATATTTGGGGAAGATTGCAAATTTTGAAGGAAGTCCCGAATTGTATTTTATAACGTGAGGCAGAAGAATTGCATTTGCCCTTCCGTGGGGAATATGAAATTCTCCTCCGAGCTTATGGGCAAGAGAATGACATATTCCCAAAAAGGAATTTGAAAAGGCCATTCCCGCAATGCAGGAGGCATTATGCATTTTCTCTCTTGCTCTTGCATTTTCCGGCTCAAGATAGCTTTTTTCAAGATATTCAAAGGTTATTTCAATCGCTTTCATTGCAAGCCCCGAGGTATAATCCGAGGCAAGCACCGAAACATAAGCCTCAATGGCATGGGTTAAAACATCAAGACCTGTGTCTGCCCTTATGGATTTGGGCATTGTTGCAGTAAACTGAGGGTCTATGATTGCAACATCGGGAGTCAGCTCGTAGTCAGCAAGGGGATATTTGATGTTTCCGTTTGCCTTATCCGTAATAACCGAAAAAGAGGTTACTTCGCTGCCTGTTCCCGAGGTTGTGGGGATTGCCACGAGCTTTGCCTTAGAGCCTAAATTGGGGAACTGATAGGCTCTTTTTCTTATATCCATAAATTTCAGTCTGAGTCCCTCAAAGGAGCTTTCGGGATGCTCATAGAAAAGCCACATTCCCTTTGCTGCATCTATTGCCGAGCCGCCACCGAGAGCAATTATAACGTCAGGCTGAAAGCTGTTCATAAGCTTTACTCCTGCTTTCACCGTTTCCACCGAAGGGTCGGGCTCGATTTCCGAGAAGATTTCGCAGTGAACATAGCTTCTTCTTTTTCGGAGATAATATAAAAGCTTATCAACGTAGCCAAGCTTCTGCATTACCGGGTCTGTAACGATAAAGGCGCGGGAAATATCCGGCATTTTTTCGAGATACTGAACCGAGTCTCTTTCGAAATAGATTTTCGGAGGAATTTTAAACCATTGCATATTAACCCTCCTGCCTGCAATTCTTTTAATGTTTATAAGGTTAACCGAAGAGATATTTGCGGTAGTGGAATTTCTTCCGTAAGAGCCGCAGCCAAGGGTGAGAGAAGGGGTATTGTTGTTATAAATATCTCCTATTCCTCCTTGCGAGGATGGAGAATTGACTATAACTCTTCCTACCTTCATAGTGTTTCCGTAGGCTCTGCAAAGCTCTTCGTCGTTGGAATGAATAACAGCCGAGTGCCCCAGACCGCCAAGCTCAAGCATTTTTTCGGCATAGCTGAAGCCCTGAGCGGAATCCTTACAGATAAAGTATGCAAGAACCGGACAAAGCTTTTCGATGGAAAGGGGATATTTATCCGAAGGCTCGGGAAGTTTGGCAATAAGAATTTTTGTGTTTTCGGGAACGGAAATTCCTGCGTTTTTTGCAATGAGGGCGGCAGGTTTTCCGACCGCTTCGGGATTCACGCTCATTTTTTCACTGTTTATAACGTATTCGGAAATAAGCTTTGTTTCCTTGGTATTAAGAAAATAGCATCCGTTTTTCTTCATCGTTTTCTCAAATTCCGGAGCAATTTCCTCATCAACAATTACTGCCTGCTCGGAAGCGCAAATCATTCCGTTATCAAAGGTTTTTGAAATAATAAGGTCGGTGCAGGCTCTTTCAAGTCTTACGTTTTTATTGATATAACACGGCACGTTTCCCGGGCCTACTCCAAGGGCGGGCTTTCCTGCGCTGTAGGCGGATTTAACCATTCCTGTTCCGCCCGTTGCGAGAATAAGCGAAACTCCCGGGTGGTTCATAAGTGCAACGGTTGCCTCAACCGAAGGACTTTCTATCCATTGGATGGCGTGCCTTGGAGCACCGGAATTAATTGCCGCATCAAGAAGGAGCTTTGCCGCCTTTGAAGAACAGCCCTGAGCTGACGGATGAAAAGCAAATATAACCGGATTTGCGGTTTTTGCACATATGAGAGATTTGAATATTACGGTAGACGTAGGATTTGTGACGGGTGTTACCCCGGCAATTATTCCCACAGGCTCCGCAACCTCAACATAGCCCTCCTGCTCGTTATCACGGATTACCCCGACGGTTTTTTCATTTTTAATATCGTGCCAGATATATTCTGCCGCAAAAAGATTTTTGATTGCCTTGTCTTCAACAAGACCTCTTCCCGTTTCTTCCGCCGCAAGCTTTGCAAGATTTAAGTATTCGTCTATTCCCGCAAGAGCCATAGAATGAACTATTTTATCAATTTCAGCCTGAGTAAGCTTTTGATATTCTCTGCTCGCCTCCGCGGCATTGGAAACAAGAGTATCAATCATTTCAGAAATTTTCTCTGTCATTTAATTTACACCTCAAGGTTATTATACTCTTTCGGAATGATAATATTACGTTATTAAACGCAAAATATTTTATCAATTGATTGACACGGCAAAACTGTTGTGATAAAATTAATAAAATGAAATTTTGAAAAGAGGAAAATAAATGAAAATTGAAACTAAATGCCTTCACGAAGGTTATTATCCGAAGGATGGAGAGCCAAGAGCTCTTCCGATATATCAGAGTACCACTTTCAGATACGATTCAACCGAGCATATAGGTGATTTGTTTGATCTGAAGGCAGACGGATTTTTTTATTCAAGACTTGCAAATCCTACCGTTGATGCAGTTGAAAAGAAAATTGCGGCACTCGAAGGGGGAGTAGGTGCTCTTTGCACTTCCTCCGGTCAGGCGGCAACAACAATTGCACTTTTTAATATTGTAAAAAGCGGAGATCATATATTAAGCTCAGCTTCAATTTACGGCGGAACCTTTAATCTTTTTGCCGTTACCTTCAAAAAGCTCGGAATAGAGGTTACCTTCATTGATCCGGATAGCTCAATTGAAGAAATTGAAGCCAATATGAAGGAAAACACCAAGGCGATTTTCGGAGAAACTCTTTCAAATCCTACAATGTCTGTGTTTGATATTGAAAAGTTCTCAAAGGTTGCAAAGAAATACGGCGTTCCCCTTATTGTGGATAATACCTTCGCAACTCCTTATCTTACAAGACCTTTTGAGTTTGGTGCTGATATTGTTGTTCACTCAACCTCCAAATATCTTGACGGACATGCAGTTCAGCTTGGCGGTGTTATTGTAGACAGCGGTAACTTTGACTGGGCAAACGGAAAGTTCCCCGAATTTACTAATCCTGATGATTCTTATCACGGGGTTGTTTATACGGAAAACTTCGGAAAAAGTGCATATATAGTAAAGGCAAGAGTTCAGATGATGAGAGACTACGGAATGGCAATGACTGCTATGGCGGCATTCCTTCTTAATCTCGGTCTTGAAACCCTTCCCATAAGAATGGAAAGACATTGTGAAAATGCAATTAAGGTTGCAGAATTTTTAAAGAAATCAGATAAGGTTGATTTTGTAAGCTATCCTTCTCTTGAAGGCGATAAGTATTACGATCTTGCAAAGAAATATCTGCCCGGAGGTGCAAGCGGTGTTATAGCCTTCGGTGTTAAGGGCGGAAGAGATAATGCAGTTAAGTTTATGGATAACTTAAAGCTTGCTTCCAATGTGGTTCATGTTGCAGATATAAGAACCTGTGTGCTTCATCCTGCAAGTGAAACTCACCGTCAGCTTACCGATCAGCAGCTTATTGATGCAGGAATTTCTCCCGGACTTATCAGACTTTCTGTAGGGCTTGAAAATATTGAGGATATATTAGAAGACTTGCAAAGAGGTTTTGACAGTATATAAAGACGTTAAATTTGCGCAGATCACAAAAAGCAAAATCTGATGTAATTGCAGATGCATTTCTTAACCGCTACCGAAAGGTGGCGGTTAAGTTGTTTTATAAGGTAAAAACCGCAGACGGTTTTTGAAATTGATGCTTTTTGTTATGCTCGCATTTTCCCTCTCGCAGTATACACATACAGCTTCGGGGAAAAAGCGAACATTCTGCATCAAATTTTCCTGTCTTTAGGATGAAGACGTAAAATTTGCGCAGAACGCAGAAAACGAAAAATGAAATAATGGGTATCCGTTCTTTAACCGCTACCGAAAGGTGGCGGTTAAGTATTTTAAGAGGTAAAATTCATAAATGAATTTTAAAATTAATGTTTTCTGTTATATCTGTATTTTTTCGCTTGTAGGGACCGACGTCCTCGGCGGTCCGGGAAGAAAACGGCATATACTCTGCATTAAATAAGCGGATGTGAAACCACATCCGCTTGTTTTTATTATATATTCTCTTTTATTTTCTTAATAATATTTTCAGCTGAAAGACCGTAAAGCTTAAGCACCTCTGCTGCAGGTCCGGATTGACCGAATTCATCGTTAACTCCGACTCTGATAACCTTTGTAGGCTTCTTTTCGCTTAAGAATGAGCA
>JAZQFU010000341.1:0-12692 GCA_045539675.1 Clostridia bacterium
TCGGAAGTGATTTTTACTTAAGAATACTCTGCACCGCCCTTCCACCGTCGGCGGCTCGCTTAAGCTTTTCTTCAGAAGCTACTGTCTTCGTCACAGCCTTTTTTATTCAGTTGTAATCAGTATAATACAAAACTTTAAAAATGTCAAGAGCTTTCAGCTAATCGTATGCTATTTCAATATTTGCACCGAGAGACTTAAGCTTTTTATCAAAGTCGCCGTAGCCTCTTAAAATGAGGTCGGCGTTATTAACCGTGGTTTCTCCCGATGCACAAAGTCCGGCAATAACAAGTGCCGCTCCCGCTCTTAAATCGGTTGCGTTAACCTTCGCTCCCGAAAGTCTTGCTCCTTCAATAACCGCACATCTTCCGTCGATTTTCACCATGGCTCCCATTTTCTTCATTTCCGAAAGATGCCCGAAGCGGCTTTCAAAAACAGATTCGGTAATAACGCCCGTGCCCTTTGCCTGAGATAAAACAACCGAATAAGGCGCCTGCATATCCGTAGGGAATCCCGGATGGGGTAGAGTGATAATATCCGATGGCTTAAGGCTTCCCGAAACCGAAACCGTCACAGAATCGGAATCCTCCGTAATTTCTGCTCCCATTTCCTTAAGCTTTGCAGTAATGGGGTTAAGATGTGAGGGAATCACATTCGAAACAGTAACCTTTCCTTTAACTGCGGCAACCGCCGCCATATAAGTACCTGCCTCAATGCGGTCGGGTATTACCTTATGATTTATTCCCGAAAGCTTTTTAACTCCGTTTATTTTTATTTTATCTGTTCCTGCTCCCGTGATTTCCGCTCCCATTTCGCATAAGCATTCGGATAAATCGGTTATTTCGGGCTCTGCCGCCGCATTTTCAATAACCGTTTCGCCACGGGCAAGAACTGCGGCAAGCATCAGATTTTCCGTTGCGCCTACCGACGGAAAATCAAGATATATTTTGGCACCTTTAAGACCGTCTGAGCAAAGGCGTATCTGTCCCTGCTTTATTTCCGCCTTTGCGCCCATTGACTCAAAGCCCTTGAGGTGCAGGTCTATGGGGCGGCTTCCTATAAGGCATCCGCCCGGATAGCCTATCATAGCTTCTCCGAAGGCTGAAAGAAGAGGACCGGCAACAAGAAATGAAGCACGAAGCTTTCCCGTGAATTCCTCATTTGCCGCAGTTATGATTTTTTCGCCCCGATGTATTATAAGGGAACCGTTTTTTTCGCTGCATATGAAACCGAGAGCCTCAAGAAGCTTTTTCATATTTTCCGTGTCTGAAATGCCGGGGAGAGAATTAATGCAGCTTTTTTTATCTGAAAGAATTGATGCCGCCATTATTGGTAATGCTGCGTTTTTTGAGCCCTGAATTTTAACTTCTCCGTTGAGATTTTTTGTTTTTTTAACTATAAAAGAATTCATTTTATCACCTGAATTATTATTGGCTTTAAAAAAACTTTCTAAACTGTTAATTTGTAATAAAATTGTAATAAAAAAACTTGAAAAAATTAATGACAAACGGCAATGAAAAATGTATAATATAATTTGATATATAATTTATAATGGGTGAGGAGGAGAAAATTTGAAAATATTTTTAAGCTTTCTGATTATACTCGATATAGCAATTGTATCCTGGATTTGCTATAAGCTGCTTACCGTAGTCAGAAAAACACGCGGATTTCAGCTTATAGTAGGTATTGCCGCAATTTTTCTCCTTACTGCAGTAACCGGGGAAGATATGCTTAAGCTCACAACCCTTAACTTTCTTCTTGAAAATACCGTTCAGGTTGGGCTTATTGCCGTTATAGTTCTTCTTCAGCCGGAAATCAGAGCCGCAATTTCCAAAATAGGAAACAGAACCATTTCTTCCTTTTTCAGCGAAATCAAGACTGATGAAGCGCAGGCAAAAATTATCGCATCCAAAATCAAAGAGGCGTGCTTAAGCCTTTCGGAAATGGGGCACGGTGCACTTATTGCCATAGAAAGAAATATTTCCGTTGAAGATGTTACCAAGGGCGGTACGGTTATAAACTCGGATATTTCACCCGAGCTTCTCGTTAATATATTTATTCCCAATACTCCTCTCCACGACGGAGCGGTTGTTATTTCGGGTCATACCATAAAAAAAGCAGCAGCGGTTCTTCCTCTCTGTCAGGATGAAGGGATTGCAAAGGAGCTTGGCACGAGGCACAGAGCCGGTGTGGGCTTATCTGAGCTTACCGATGCTTTTGTTATTATTGTTTCCGAGGAAACAAGTAAAATTTCTGTTGCCTTTGACGGCACTCTCACAAGGAATCTTTCCGAGAGTGCTCTTGATGCCGTGCTTATCAAGGCGCTTTCGAGAGATGAAGAGATCAACGTTAAAATAAGAAAGTTTTTAAGGAGGACTAAAAATGAAACTAAATCTTAAAGATAATTTCGTCCTCAAAATTATTTCGGTTGTAATTGCAATAATACTCTGGATTGCAGTCCAGACCTCGGTAAATCCTCAGATTGAATGGAAAATCAGAGAAGAAGTGGATTTTACCAATCATAAGGTTCTTCAGAACAGAAGCCTTTATATTGTAAATAAAGATAAATACAGCGTAGATGTGAAGGTTAAAGGCTCTCTTATTGATCTTATGCTCCGCAAATCCGATGACTGCAAGGTTAAATGTGATGTCAATTCTGTAAATATAGCGGGAGAGTATGACGATTTAAGCTTCACCTGTGCAAGCGTAAGCGGAAAGCTTAAATATGAAATCGTAAGTAGTAAGGAAAATCTTATAGTTGACATAAGAAATATCAAGACAGCTGAAAAAGAAATAAAAATCGAAACCGAGGGAAGCGTAAAGGAAGGCTCATATACCTCGAAAAAGCATATGAAGACGGAAAGTAAAACAATTACCGTAAAGGGTGTTGAATCGGATGTTGAGGCTGTTTCAGGTGGAAAGGTAAGGGTAAAGCTTAACGGCAGGGATTCAGATTTCAGCGAAAAGCTTCCCATTGTGTTTTATGATTCTCACGGAGAAGAATTTGAACCGGAGTTTCCCGATATGTTTGAACCCAAGCCCGGGGCAGGAGTCCGTGTGGATGTTGAGGTATTTGTAAAGAAAAACGTGAAAATAGAAGTCAAAGGTATAAGCGAGGATGTGGAAACCGAAATCATTCCTTCGGAGATTGAGGTTTACGGAAAGAAGGAAGCGATTGAAAATCTTGGCGGTAAAATAACCGTCAACGATTTCAGACTTTCGTCAAAAGAAGAAGGTCATAAGCAGGAGCTTAACTTAAAGCTTTCCGATGATGTTTATCTTACGGATGAAAAGATTGTTCCCGTCCTTAAGGTTAACGGAGAAAAAAACGAGGAAGATAATTAATGGAGCTTACCGTTTCGGGAATCACAGTTCCCCTTGAGCATACCGAAAAAGAGGTCTTTGACCGGGCAGTTAAAATTTCGGGTGTAAGCAAAAATAATATAAAAAGCTTATATATTCATAAAAAATCGGTTGATGCCAGAAAAGGCGGCATCAGCCTGGTTTATTCTGTGGGAATCTGTCTTCACGAAAGAGAAACAATAAAAAACGATTCCCGTATAAGCGAAAAAAAGCTTTTTGAATATAAGCTTAAAGAGAGAAAATCGCCCCCGTCATGGCGTCCCGTTATTGTCGGGGCTGGTCCTGCGGGGCTTTTTTGCTGTTATCTTCTTTGCCTTGGCGGATTTAAGCCCGTAGTAATAGAAAGAGGCAAAAAAACCGAAGAAAGAGCAGCAGATGTTGAACGGTTTTTCTCGGAAAGGCTTCTTGATACCGAATCCAATATCCAGTTCGGAGAAGGCGGAGCGGGTACCTTTTCAGACGGAAAGCTTGTTACCCGTATAAACGATATCCGATGCGACTTTATAATGAAAACTCTTGCGGAAAACGGAGCACCGGAGGAAATAAAATATCTTGCCAAGCCCCACGTGGGAACCGATATGCTCCGTCAGGTTACCGTTAATATGAGAAACCGTCTTGAGAATATGGGGGCAGAATTCCGCTTCGGGGTTAAAATGAACGAAATTTTAACCGAAGGCGGAAAAATAAAAGGAGTTTCTTTGTCAGACGGAAACAGGATATCTTCACCTGTTGTTGTTCTTGCAACGGGGCATAGTGCAAGAGATACCTATGAAATGCTTTACGGTAAGGGCATAATAATGGAAAAAAAGCCTTTTTCCGTGGGAGTAAGAATTGAACATAAAAGAGAATTTATAGATGCGGGAAGATACGGAAAATATGCAGGTCATCCCCGGCTTAAAGCGGCTGAATATCAGTTTTCATACCGAAAGGGCAACCGCGGATGCTATACCTTTTGTATGTGCCCCGGCGGAAGTGTGGTTGCGGCGGCAAGTGAGGAAAATACAGTTGTTACAAACGGTATGAGCGATTTTGCCCGTAACGGCGAAAATTCAAACAGCGCAGTTGCGGTTTCAGTGCTTCCCGAAGATACGGGAACAAATCTTCTGGGCGGAATTGAATTTCAGAGAAGGCTCGAAAAAATTGCCTTTGAGGCAGGCGGCGGAAGCTATGCCGCCCCCGTTCAGCTTTCATCGGATTTTGTTTCGGGTGTAAAAACAACCTCTCTTAAGTCTGTTAAACCTACCTATCCCTGCGGATATGAATTTGCCGAACTGGGAAAGATTCTTCCCGGGTTTGTTACAGAGCTTTTAAAGGAAGGACTCACGGAGTTTGATAAAAAAATAAAGGGCTTTGCCTTAGGCGAAGGGGTTCTCACGGGTATCGAAACAAGAACAAGTGCGCCTCTCCGTATATTAAGAGGTGAGGATTTTTCCTCTCTTTCGGTAAAGGGGCTTTTTCCCTGCGGTGAAGGAGCAGGCTATGCAGGAGGAATTACTTCTGCGGCGGCTGACGGCTTAAGAATTGCTGAATATATAATAGAGAATTACGAGGAATAATATGAAAACATATGATGTTATTGTGATAGGCGGAGGGCCTGCAGGGCTTTTTGCCGCGGGCAGGGCTTCGGAAAGAGGGCTTAAGGTTGCTCTTTGCGAAAAGAATTCCATGACAGGCAAAAAGCTTCTCATAACGGGTAAGGGTCGATGTAATGTTACCAATAATGCAGATATTTCCGATTTTTTTGATTTTATTGTTAAAAATCCCGAATTTTTATACAGCTCCTTTTATTCCTTCACCAACCTTCAGCTTATGGAATTTTTTGAAAATAACGGAGTTCCTCTCAAGGTGGAAAGGGGAGAAAGAGTATTTCCCGCTTCCGACCGCTCGGCAGATATTCTCAAAGCCCTTAAGAAATATACAAACAATGTTGATGTAATATATAAGGAAGTAAAAAGCCTGATTATCCGCGAAGGGGCGGTAAAGGGAGTTGCTCTTTCAGAGGGAGAGGAGCTTTCGGGAGAATCGGTTATCCTTGCAACGGGCGGACTTTCTTATCCCAAAACGGGAAGCACGGGAGACGGCTACCGTATGGCAAAGGAAGCCGGGCATCGCATAACCAAATTAAAGCCTGCCCTTGTTCCTCTTATTGCCTATGGAGATATTCCGAAGCGTCTTGAAGGACTTTCCCTGAGAAATATCGGAGTTTCTCTGAAAAATGAAAACGGAAAGAAGCTCTATGAGGATTTCGGAGAAATGCTTTTCACCTCCAACGGTGTATCGGGGCCGGTTATTCTTTCAATGTCTTCCTTTGTTCCGGACGGCAGGGAATCGTATATTGAAATCGACTTAAAGCCCGCACTCAGCGAGGAAAAGCTTGATGAAAGAATAAGAAGAGATTTCGATAAGTATTCAAATAAAAATTTTGCAAACAGTCTTGACGATTTGCTTCCCAAAAAGCTTATCCCCGTTGTTATTGAGCTTTCGGGAATTGACGGCGGAAAAAAGGTTAACCAGATAACCTCCGCAGAAAGAAAGAGTCTTCTTAATATCCTTAAAGGCTTAAGGCTTGATATTAAGTGTAAGGGAAGCATCAACGATGCAATAATAACCGACGGTGGAATAGAGGTTAAAGAAATCAATCCCTCTACCATGGAATCCAGAATAGTAAAAGGACTTTATTTTGCCGGAGAAATAATTGACGTTCACGGTTATACCGGTGGCTTCAATCTGCAGATTGCCTTTTCAACGGGTTATCTTGCGGGAAATTCGGCGGGAGGTAGCTATGAAGAATATTAAAATTGCAGTGGACGGGCCTGCGGGGGTAGGCAAAAGCTCTCTTGCAAAGCTTCTTGCAAGGGATCTTAAAATCACGTATATTGATTCCGGAGCAATGTATAGAGCAGTGGGGATTTATTGCCTCGGCAAAGGAATTTCCACCGACGAACCGGAGACTGTTTGTTCGGTGCTTGACGAAATTGATATTGATATGACATATGAAAACGGAGTTCTTGCCGTTTTGCTGAACGGAGATGATGTTTCAGAGAAAATAAGAACTCCGGAGGGCTCCATTGCCGCCTCAAAGGTAGCGGTTATAGGTGAGGTCAGGAAAAAACTTGTGGAGCTTCAGAGAAAAATGGCTGACGGAAAAAGTGTTGTTATGGACGGAAGAGATATAGGAACCAAAGTTTTTCCCGATGCGGATTTAAAGCTTTTTCTCACCGCTTCTCCGGAAAAAAGAGCTGAGAGAAGATTCAAGGAGCTTGGAGAAAAGGTTCCCTATGAGGAAATTCTCTCAGATATAAAATTCCGTGACGAAAACGATTCCACAAGAAAAATAGATCCCCTGAGACCTGCGGAGGATGCGGTTATACTGGATAATACCGCCCTTGACCTTGAAGGAACCTTAAGGGAAGCAAAAAGAATTGCAGAGGAAAAATTATGTATAAAGCTTTAAGAATAATACTGAACCTGTTTTTTAAGTTGTTTTTCGGACTGGAGGTACGGGGAACAGAGAATATTCCGAAGGAGGGCGGATTTCTTCTTTGCGGAAACCATGTGAGCGGCTTTGATCCTCTTGTTATTGCCTGCCCGAAGGCTGTGCCGCCGGTTTGCTTTATGGCAAAGGCAGAGCTTTTAAACAACGGATTTATAAGATGGCTTGCCGGAAAGGTCAATATCGTTCCCATAAAGAGAGGCGAAGGCGACCTTGGTGCCATGAGAAAGGCAATAGAGCTTGTTAAAGGCGGAAATCCTCTTGTGATTTTCCCGGAGGGAACAAGAAGTAAAGACGGCAGACTGGGAGAAGGAAAAAACGGTGCGGCACTTATTGCCAGAAGAAGCGGTTGCGCTGTTGTGCCCTGTGCGGTTAACGGAAAGCCGAGGCTTTTTAAAAAAATACGTGTTGTATACAGAAAGCCCGTTAATCTTGATAAATATTTTGAAGAGAAGAATCTTGAAGGAGCAACCGGAGAAATAATGAAGGAAATTGCTCTGGGACTGGAGGAGCTCAATGCGGGAAATTAAGGTTGCGGAATCTGCAGGTTTCTGCTTCGGAGTTAAGAGAGCGGTTGAAAATACCTATGCCATTGCTTCGGAATCCGAAAAAAAGATTTATACCTACGGGCCCATTATCCATAACGGAACCGTAGTGGATGACCTGAAAAAGCATGGTGTTGAAATAATAGAGGATTTATCCTTTGCCGATGAAAATTCAAAGGTTATCATAAGAGCTCACGGTGTTCCACCCGGAGCTTATGAATATCTTGAGCAGCATGGAATAGAATATGTGGACTTAACCTGCCCCTTTGTTAAGAAAATTCATAATATAGTAAAGAAAAGCTATGAAGAGGGAGCGCAGATTGTTGTTATAGGAAAAAGGGAGCATCCCGAGGTAATAGGTATAAACGGATGGTGCGAAAACTCCGCAATCATACTCTATGACGAGCCTTTGGACGAAGAATTAATGAAAAGGTTTGAAGAGCTTGAAAGGGTCTGCGTAGTAGCCCAGACAACAATCAGCCAAGAGAAATTTTACAATTATATTAAATTTTTAAAAAATACTTGTAAAAGTATTGAGGTATTTGATACAATATGTACTGCAACGTCGAACAGACAAAAAGAAGCGAGAAAATTAGCGGCTTCTTCCGATATGACCATTGTGGTGGGAGGAAGGGCCAGCTCAAATTCCCGGGAATTGTACTTAAAATGCAGGGAAGTTTGCGAAAATACGCTGCTTATTGAAACTGCCGATGAATTAAAAAATGTTAAATATTGCGGTGAAAAAATCGCAATTACTGCCGGGGCATCAACTCCGGCGCACATAATAAAGGAGGTTCTGAGCGTAATGTCAGAAGAAAAAGTAATGCAGGCTGCCGGTGAAGAAAGCTTTGCCGATATGCTTGAAAGTTATCCCAATTCGTCCTTATATAACGGACAGATTGTAAAAGGAATAGTGGACAGGGTTTCACCTAACGAAATCAACGTAAACCTGCCCGGATATAAAGGAGTCGGAATCATATCTGTTGATAATCTTTCAGATGATCCTCAGTTCAAGCCCGAAGAGCACTTCAAGCCCGGCGATGAAATTGAAGCAATGGTTATCAAAAAGAATGATGTTGAAGGTACTGTTCAGCTTTCCAAGAAGAGAGTTGACTCTCAGAAAAATATAGAGGTTATCAAGGCTGCATTTGAAAACGGCGAAATCCTCACAGGTAAGGTTGTAGAAATCAATAAGGGCGGTTTATCCGTTTCTGTTAATTCTGTAAGAGTATTTGTTCCCAATTCTCAGGCAACAGAAAGATTTACAGAGGATTTAAGCTTCCTTTTAAATACAACCGTTGATCTTAAAATCATCGAATTCGACGATAGAAAGAGAAGAGTTGTAGGTTCAATCAAAACTGTTCTTATCGAAGAAAAGAAAAAGGTAAGAGAAGCTTTCTGGGCAGACGTTGCAGTTGAAAAGGCATATAAGGGTGTAGTTAAATCCCTTACCAATTTCGGTGCATTCGTTGACCTTGGCGGCGTTGACGGTCTCGTTCACGTTTCCGAGCTTTCATGGGGCAGAATCAAGCATCCCTCCGAAGTAGTTAAGGTTGGAGATGTTCTTGATGTTTACGTAAAGGCTATTGATGATGAAAAGAAAAAGATTTCTCTCGGATTCAAAAAGGCTGAAGACGATCCCTGGCTCAAGATTGCAAATGAATATAAAGAAGGCGATGTTATCGAGTGTAAAATCGTAAGACTTTGCAACTTCGGTGCATTTGCAGAAGTAATTCCTTTTGTTGACGGTCTTATCCATATTTCACAGATTGCAAACAAGAGAATTGATAAGCCCTCCGATATTCTTAAGGTTGGCGATGTTGTTGAAGCTAAAATTCTTGAAATCAAGCTTGAAGATAAGAAAATCAGCTTAAGCATCAGAGCTCTTCTCGGAGATGAGCCTGCAGCAGAAGAAGCTCCTGCAGAAGAAGCTCCTGCAGAAGAAGCTCCTGCAGAAGAAGCTTCCGAAGCTCCCGTTGAAGAAGCTGCAGCAGAAGAAACTGCTGAATAATCAATTTAAAAAAATGAGGGACTTGTTATCAAGTCCCTTTTTTCATAAGGGATGTGTCATTATGTCTAAAATACTTGTTCTTGCAGAAAAGCCCTCGGTTGGCAAAGAGCTTGCGAAGGTGCTTGGATTAAGAAAAAATATTCCCGGAGGAATAACCGGCGATAAATATACCGTAACCTGGGCACTTGGTCATCTTGTAACTCTTGCAGAGCCTGAGGCATACGGAGATAAATATAAGGATTGGAATATGGAAACCCTTCCCATGCTTCCCGAAAGAATGAAGCTTAAGGTTATTCCCGAAACCTCAAAGCAGTATAAGGCGGTTAAAAATCTTCTTCTTTCGCCCGAAACATCTTCGCTTATTATAGCTACCGATGCGGGAAGAGAGGGAGAGCTGGTTGCAAGATGGATAATTGAAAAAGCAGGCTTTAAAAAGCCCATAAAAAGACTGTGGATTTCATCACAGACTGAAAAGGCAATAAAAGACGGCTTTAAAAATCTTAAAGACGGAAGGGATTACCTTTCTCTTTATGCCTCGGCTCAGGCAAGGGCGGAAGCCGACTGGTACGTTGGTCTTAACGTAACAAGAGCCCTTACCGTAAAGCATAATGCACAGCTTTCCGCGGGAAGAGTCCAGACACCAACTCTTGCTCTTATAACTGCAAGAGAAGAGGAAATAAGAAAATTCGTTCCCCGTGACTATTGGAATGTGCGTGCGGATGTAGGAAGTTTTTTTGTTACTTACCGTGACGAAAAGGGGCAGACGGGAATTTTCGATAAAGAAAAAGCGGATGATATTGCCGGTAAAATCAAGGGAAAAGCTTTTAGTGTATCAGAGGTTAAGGTAACCGGCGGAAAAACTCCTCCTCCCATGCTTTACGATTTAACTGAGCTTCAGCGTGATGCCAATAAGCTTTACGGCTTTTCCGCAAAGCAGACTCTTAATATTATGCAAAGTCTTTATGAGCATCATAAGGCACTTTCATATCCAAGAACCGATTCGAGATATTTAACAGACGATATAGTGCCTACCCTGGGCGAAAGATTAAAGGCGGTTTCTTCGGGGGATTTCGGAAAGGCAGTTGCGGAAATAACAAGAAATAGAATGAAAATCAATCCCTCCTGCGTTAATAACAAAAAGGTAAGCGACCACCATGCAATTATCCCCACCGAGCAGGCAGTCAGTATGTTCAGCCTGAGTGCAGAAGAAAGAAAAATATATAATCTGGTTGTCAAAAGATTTCTTATCTGCTTTTATCCCGATTATGAATTCAATAAAATAACCGCATATCTTAAGTGCGGAGAGCTTTCCTTTGCTGCCTCCGGAAGAGAAGTTGTTAAAAACGGATGGCGTGCCATGGGCGAATCTGAAGATGAAAGCGAAGGGGGAGAGCAGAAGCTTCCAAAAATAACAAAAGGGCAGACCTTAAAGTGTGAGGCCGTGCAGATAAAGGCAATGAAAACAACTCCGCCTCCCAGATATACCGAGGCAAGCCTTTTAAGTGTTATGGAGAATCCCGGTGCATATATAAAGGATAGTAAAATGAAGGAGTTCATAGGCGGCGGTCTGGGAACCCCTGCAACCCGGGCGGATATTATTGAAAAGCTTTTTAATACCTTCTATATAGAAAAGAGAGGTAAGGAAATTTTCCCGACCTCCAAAGGAATTCAGCTTATTAAGCTTGTTCCGTCCGATCTTCGTGAGCCTCTTCTTACTGCAAAATGGGAAAGCCGCCTTACGGAAATCAAAGAAGGAAAGCTCAAAAAGGATATTTTTATTTCGGATATCAAGAATTATTCAAGTGCGTTAGTTTCTGAGGTGGCAAAAAGCGATGCGGTTTACAAGCACGATAATCTTTCCGGAACTCCCTGCCCCGACTGCGGAAAAATGATGCTTGCAGTCAACGGCAAAAGAGGAAAAATGCTTGTTTGTCAGGATCGTGAATGCGGGCACAGGCAGAAAATAAGCATCATAACCGGTCAGCGATGCCCCACCTGCCATAAGGTGCTTGAGCTTTTCGGAGAAGGCGACGGAAAAAGATATATCTGCAGCTGCGGATTCAGGGAAAAGGAATCCGAATTCAGAAAGCGCTTTGAAGAAGCGCACGGCGGAGTAAGTAAAAAATTTGTTAATAATTACCTTAAAAATCAGAGCAGGGAAGAGACGGGTGAAAGTGCTCTTGCGGCGGCGCTGCGAAAAGCAATGGAAGAAAAGAAAAAATAGCTATTGACAAATTTTGGAAATTATGATATTATTATGCCATAGAAAGACGAAAGGAGGATAATAATAATGAAAAATACCGGAATAGTTCGAAAAATAGATGAGCTTGGAAGAGTAACCCTTCCCATAGAGTTAAGAAGAAATCTCGGAATCGAAGAGAAGGATCCCATAGAGATTTTTGTGGAAAGCGGAGCAATAATTCTTAAAAAGCATGAGGAAACGGAATCAGCATCAAAAAATACGGGAATAGTCCGAAAAATAGATGAGCTGGGTAGAGTAACGCTGCCTATTGAAATAAGAAGAATGCTTGATATTGAGGAAAAGGATCCCATAGAAATTCACGTTGACGATACATTGCTTTTCCTTAAAAAATATTATGCAGCCTGCATTTTCTGCGGAAATCTTGAGGAAAATGTTCTTTACCTCGGAAAGTACGTTTGCAAAAAGTGCAGAACAGCTTTAAAGAAGCTTTAATCCCAATGGAAATAATTGCTCAGACAATCGGAATTGCTGCCGTAGTGTTGTATATCTTAAGCTATCAGATGAAAAGAAGAAAGGCGATAATTTTCGTAAATGCAACCTCAAGCTTTCTCTATGTAGTTCAATATATAATGCTCGGGGCTTTTGAGGGAGCTGCTCTTGATACTCTTGGAGCCTTATCTGCAATCGGGGCGGCGAATAAGAATAAACCCTTCTTTTCCGCTCATAAAAACATTGTGATTATTATCGCGAATATGGCTGTAGCTCTTGTGGGAGCAATGTTGTATAAAAATATTTTCAGCCTGTTTTCAATTGCGGGAGCAATGCTTCAGATGAGCGCTCTGTGGATAACAAAAGAAAAAAATATACGTATTTTATCTCTTGCAGGAGCTCCGATGTGGCTTGTTTATAATTTTGTGAGCAAGGCATACGGCTCTGCAATCGGCAGTTTGTTAAGCATAATTTCTCTGGGAACTGCAATATTAAGATATGATATAATAAAAAAAGCTGAAAGGTAACCTGCCTTTCAGCTTTTTTCAGGGATAGGAAAAATTGATTCAGAATGGACAAACTGAGCCGTGG
>JAZQFU010000342.1:0-2741 GCA_045539675.1 Clostridia bacterium
GGCTCACAGAACGACATGGCTACGATCCGACTTGTAAGGTTTATATGGTTATGCAGGGCGGAACCTCTTATGATGTTTATGACCCGAAGACTCAGAAGGTGACCACCGGAAAAAACTTCCGTAATCAGGTTAAAAAAGGCGGACCCACATGGTCCTGCTATTACGGTGCGGATTATGATACCTCAAACCTTTATGTTCCTCATTTTAACAATGCGGGAGGCATTGAAAACGGAACAGAAATTTCACACTACAATGTTGAAACAGGCGAGGTAACAGTTTATCCCGGCAGAAATAAGGGTCTTAAATATACCCACGGTGCAACCGGTAACGATAAATATCTTTTCACCTCTGGCGGAGATAATGGCGGAGATGAAAGAGTTGAAAGATACGATAAAGAAACCGGTGAAGTGAAGGCATGGAGAAATACCACCGAAGTAACAGCCGGAAATATGGGGCATTGCCTGCTTATAGGGAACAGACTTTTCTGCGCAATAAGGCAGTATGTTTTTGCTATTGATACCGAAACCATGGAGGAGGCATACAGAATCCCCACAGGTCTTCGGGGAGGGTATTTCCGTGTGTCTTATCCCAAGCCGGGCGGAGATCCCAATATTTTATACTTTATAACCGAAAATAACGTGGGCTTAAGTGAGCTTAAGCTTGATACGGGTGAATACAGGGAGCTTTACAGATTTGATGAACCGATAACCGCAAGCGATTTCGGTAAATGGGTTCAGACTAAAGACGGCGACTGGAAAATTGCGGCGGGAAATGCCGGAGTGGGAATAACCCTTATATCCCCGGAGGATAAATCAAAAAATGAATACCATAAATTTGAGAAACCTGAAAGCGTAAAGGGAAGTCCGGCGATGCCCACCTTTATGTACATTTCGGATGAGGATATAATGTATCTTGCCGGTGATGAATCGGGATTAAACGGAATTGACCTTACAACCGATACTCATCTTTATACGGTTCAGAATGGAAATGCTCACGGAACCGCATCGGTTAACGGAATGGTTTTCAACGGTTCATATTCGGCAGGTCTTATCTATATGCTTGATCCCGCTAAGCCTGCAACTCTTAAGGGCGGAAATCCTTATGTTGTGGGCGGAAGTGAGCCGGGAATCTGCCGTCACTATAACGGTCAGGATACCAATTGCGGAATATGTATGATAGTAGGTATTGCAGATTACGGCGGAACTGAGGGAGGAGTTTTTCTCTGCACCTATGCTGACGGTGAGCCTATGGTGAAATACCTGGGCGGAAATATTCCCAATGAGAATATAATCGGTCTTGAATACAGAGACGGATACATTTATCTTTCCTCCACAATTGTGGTTAATAATTCAACTGTAGACCATTCGGAGGAGGCACATATTGCAAAGATAGATGCAAAAACAGGAGAAACGGTTCTTACTAAAGCGTATTCCATTCCCGATTATCCTGCAATTAAATCAATCGGAGATATAGAATTCGGACCCGACGGACTTCTTTATGCAGCAATATCCGTGGGCTCGGGTATTATAGCGGTAGATCCCGAAACCCTTGAAATGGTTAAATATAAATTATACTCACCTCTTGGAAATGAATATAACGGAGTACAGTCACCTTATGTTTTATTCGATGAATCGGGACTTCTCTTAACAACAACAGGCGGTGCGCAAGGGCAGTTAAGAGTGATAAATATTGAAACCATGGAATCAAAAACCTATGGTAACGCACGGTTCTGCGAGGTTGACAGTCACGGTAATATCTACAGAAGCAGCGGAAACAATCTTTTAAGATGGAATGTAGACAGACGGCAGAGACTGGATATTATGATTAAGAATGCCGAAAAGTATTATAAGGAAGAGGATTATTCAGTTCATTCCTGGAAAATCTTTAAAAATGCTCTTTCCGAAGCAAAGGAGCTTGACTTAAATAAGGCTAAACTTTCTGAGGTTACCGAAAAGGCTCAGAGGCTTACTATGGCAATAAGAAAGCTTCACAGAGTATATGACTACGAAAACGGCTTTGCTTATATTATGGGTGAAAACCTTTCAATGTTCAGCGATATGTGGGGCTATACCGAAGAGCAGATAAATGCAGTAAATATTCTTAAGCAGTACGGCATTGTGGATGGAGTGGGAGAATACCGCTTCGCACCTGAAAAGCCGGTAACGAGAGCGGAATTTGTGAAGATGCTTTCAAATGCAGAGCTTTTTGACGGCGGTGAGACTGCTTCTGCTCATGAGTTTTCGGATGTTTTAAAAGAAGACTGGAGCTATCCCTACATTCAGAATGCATATGAAAAAGGATGGATTAAGGGAGCTTCGGAGACGGAATTCAAGCCTTCTGATATTATAACCGAGGAGGAGATTATTCTTATTCTCAACAGAATAAAGGAAAATGCATTCCCCGACGGTGAGGCTAAGCCATGCAACAGAGCAGATGCGGCAGTCCTTATTTATGAATTTATAAACCGGGTGTGATAATATGAAATTCAAAGGAATTTTAATCTGCAGCCTTGCGGTGCTTCTTGGAGTCCTGCTTTCCCTTACTGCAGGGGCGGCAGATAATGAAACGCTTTATTTTAATGATTTTTCAACGGACGATGCCCTTTCCGGTTTAACCGTCACGGAGGATGCAAGGGCAGACATAAGTCTTGCAAACTCGGAAAGCGGCGAGTCGGTGCTTAAGGTGGAAACAGTTGCGGGAACGGTAAACAGCTTTTACAGTTATGTTCAGTTTCCTCTGAT